>JBDKJC010000375.1:0-4649 GCA_039796815.1 Cyanobacteriota bacterium
TTTAGCTCGGCGATATCAGGTTGAAATTAAGACAGTTGAACCCGAGCAAAGACAGGAAATTCAACGGCAGCTTACTTTAAAAGAGCAGCTCTATGAAATATTAGCGATCGCCTCTAGTTTTTTTCAGCACGCTCTCCAGCAGTCTCAGGGGGAAATTGCTTTAACCTATCTCCGCCAGCAAAGAAACATCGAAGAGAAGACTATTAGTAGTTTTCAGCTTGGTTATGCACCTGGGGGTTGGGAAACCTTATACCGCTATTTGGTCGAGCAGAAACGTTATCCTGTAAACCTTGTAGAACAAGCGGGATTAATTAAACCCCGTAAAACAGGTAGTGGCTACTATGACGTATTTCGCGATCGCCTGATCGTTCCCATCAAGGATCTCCAGGGAAGAATTATTGGCTTTGGCAGTCGTAGTCTTAAAGATGAAGATCAACCAAAGTATCTTAACTCCCCTGAAACTCCGCTGTTTGATAAAAGCAAAACTTTATTTGCCCTCGATAAAGCTCGCAGTGCTATTGGTAAGCAAGACTGTGCGGTAGTAGTCGAAGGCTATTTTGATGCGATCGCGCTCCATGAAGCGGGAATCGACCATGTAGTAGCTTCCTTGGGTACAGCCTTTACTCAGGATCAACTCAAGCAGCTACTGCGGTTTACACCTTCTAAACAGGTAATTCTGAATTTTGATGCCGATAATGCTGGCAATAAAGCTACGGAAAGAGCGATCGCTGAAGTAGAAGATCTAGTTTACGGTGGTGTCGTGCAGCTACGAATTCTGAATCTTCCCGATGGCAAGGATGCCGATGAATTTATTAAAAGCCGAGGAGACGGCATTGTCCTCTACCATCAAGCATTAGAAACTGCTCCTTTATGGATTGATTGGCTGATTGCTCGCCTGTTAGCCGACAAAAACCTCAAGGCGGCGGATGAATTCCAGCAAGTAGCAGCAGGAATAATTAAACTGCTCAACAAACTTCAGGATGCCAACCAACGAAACCATTACCTGACTCACTGTGCCGAATTACTAAGCCTGGGGGATAGTCGATTAGTATTGCAGAATCTGGCTACTCTTAAGTCACAAATAAAGTCAACACGCCCAAGCTATCAAAATAACTTAAGTCAGAACAAAAAATCTCTCTTAAAACCTATTTTTACAATTGCTAGCGATCCAGAAAGCGAACTACTAGAGCAAGCTGAAGCTTTACTTTTACGTATCTATATCCACTACCCCCGCTATCGCGAGTCAATCATCGAGCAACTAGAAACCAAAGACTTACTATTTAGCGTCGCTACTCATCGCTTTCTCTGGCAACAAATAATTATGGCGGAAGAAACAATACCCAACTCCTCTATGAGCAACATTAATCCCCTACTCAGTGAATTACACAATTTTAGTGCCAGTTTTCCCAAAGCAATGATGTCTGTGACCAAACTATTTCATCTCGACGAAAAAACCCAAGAAGATGTCTTTCGCACCGAGATTAGAATTGCCGAAGCGATCGCCTCTCTAGAACAGGTAAACTATCAAAAACGCCAAATCCACTGCTCAAAGCAACTGCAAAACCTCAATCCAGCGACCGATCTTCAGCTCATGGAATATTACTACCAAGAAATCCAAACTGCGATCGAGAAAATTAGGCAGCTAGAACAAATACGTCTAAACTATGCCCAAGATCCTATAATTCAATAATCGATCATTTCTCGAACTTAGGTTAACCAAAATCTAGCTTATAGCTTATAGCTTATAGCTTATAGCTCAAATACTCATTTGAGTTGCCGTCCAGATCGTCCAACCGTCTAACAGCCATAAAACCATCGTACAGGCAAATAAAATCAGATACATCCAAGGTTGAGACAGAGGACGAATATCAACCGTATTAATCCCCGTTTTCTCAGTGACCAAATTGACCATCTTGTTAAATCCAGCTACCCGCATTGGCAGTAAATAGGCTTTCTCAGCGGTAGGGGAGGTAAAATAATAGACTAAGCCACCCTGTCCAGTGGTACGCATTTTCAAGTTATCAATTTCTTGCCAAGATAAAGACCAACCTTGGCGGAAAAATTTTGGCACCCAGTTGGGATAAGTCACCTGAATCTGGTCATCATCTAAAATTACCCGTTCACTAAGAGCAGCATATACAGCGATCGCCCCAAAAGCAATACCGATCCACAACAGCCATGATGGCACAGGAGCATCAGTAAAGTCAGCGAGAAAAGGTAACGGTACGGTTAAACCAATATAAAGAGATAAAAGCGCGATCCGAATAATCGGCGATATTTTAAAAATGTTCATTATATTAATTACTGATTACTGATTACTGATTACTGATTACTGCTCATTGCTCCTCGACTTTTCACCAGGAATTTAAGCAGTTTTTAAGTTTTGATTAGTTAATTTTGAGGGCAAACGAGAGATTCAGGCTCTTGCGGCGCAGCGACTAGAAAAATTCGACCATCAGGTGTTTCTACCATTTTTGACGCTGGGAGCATTGAGGTATTTGACGGTTGATAATTTGACTCGATGGCTTCTGGTTGTTTGGCTGTTGTTGGCAAAGAACTTATCCCTGTTAGGGTAAAATCGGTATCGCTATAGTTTGAGTCAGGACTTTTGGGCGCTCCAGGACTGTTATTAACGGTAAAACTTCCTTGTTGGTTACTGCGGGCTAAACAGCTACTGGCGATCGCTTCTTCGGTTGTCAGTATTTTTAATTCTGATTGTTCTAATTCTTTTTGTAAATCTAAATCTGGTGCGTTGATTTTAATTGTACCGTCAATGCCTAACTCAGATGATGCTGAAAATATGTTAGACAGGGAGTCAAATAAAAATAAGCCTTCGGCGTTTATCTCTAAATTGCCTCCCGTGCCATTAAAAGCGTTAGCTGTTACTTCACTGTTTTTTTTGGCGATTAAGGTATTGGTATTGATAGTTATATTCCCTCCATCTCCATTGTTGCCAGCCTCAGCAGTAATCTGACTACCTTCATCTATTTGTAGAGAGTCGGTATTGAGATTAATATTTCCTCCAGTACCAGATGCAGTTTCAGCAGTTATACTACCTGAATTGTTTAAGTTAACCGAATCGGCGTTAATAAACAGTGTTCCTGCATTGCCGTTTCCCACCTGGTCACTACTTACAACTAACTTGGCATCATTGCTCACAGATAATTGTCTCGCTTCAATTGATACGTTTCCTCCATTACCTTCTCCAGCAGTAAATGCGGATATTCTACTAAGCGACAAAGTTGGTATCTCGAAAGAAGAAGAAGCATTTGGAACTTTTCCAGTTATTTCCACTGAATCTCTTGCTTTTATGGATATGTTACCTGCTGAAAGCTGACCATAAGTAGAAACTGCTATTCCTCCTCCATCTGTTAGAGCTAATCTTCCAGTTTCAATTGTAATGTCGCCACTATTGCCCGTCGCCTCTGGGTTATCAACAATGCTTGATATGGCACTACCAAATGGGTTATTAGGAGCGTTATCAGTAACAGACGACTTCCCTATAATCTCCACTGAATCACTAGCTAAAATATCAATATCTCCAGCCCCTCCTGTTCCTATCGTACCAGCAGCTATTTGTGCCTCATCTGTCAGAGTTAATCTTTCCGTATCAATTTTGATATTACCAGCCGATCCTGTTGCAGTTTTTTGAGCTTCGGTACTAATTTGAGTTTGTGTATTTGTTCCCAACTCGGCTCCAGGTACGCCAATAATGTTTACTGCTTCATTCGCATTGATAGCTACTGTTCCTCCTGCTCCTGCCCCTGAAGTGCCTCCCTGAATCTGAGAACCACTTTGTAATGTCAGGTTGCGACTTTGTAGGTTAACATTTCCATACGTACCAGACACATCAACTGCTGACGCATCAGAGATGCTCACATCTGAAAAGGAGGGTATATTGTCATATCCAAACGTCCAGCCTTTATCTACACTTGTTAAGTTAACCACTCCAGACGCACCAACACTCCCTAATTCAATTTGTCCTCCCGATGTTGCCAAGGTTGCACCTTGTAATTGTAGTTCACTACCTACTAAAGCTAATGTTTCATCAGGCTGTACTCGTAGACCGCCTGTAGTATTTTCATAGTTTGGAGGTTGTCTTCTTCCCAGTCCATCACCATTTACTGCGATCGCACCGTTATTCCCCTCAAACTGCAATCCAATCGGCACACTGACTGTCAGAATAGGTTCTGATTCAGCATCATCAGCAACAAACTCTGTACCATCTTCAAACTGCACCGAATTAGCGGTTGTCGCTATAAACGAACCACCCACATCTAAGCTCGCATTCTCACCAAATATAATTCCCTTGGGATTGATGAGAAAAAAGTTAGCAGACCCTTGGGAACTGAGGATACCATTAATAGCTGATGCCGATTCCCCAGTGATCCGAGCGAATATATTTTCGATATCTAGTGCATTTTCAAACACTGCTTCCATCCCTTCTGGAATAGAAAATTCTTCAAAACTATGAAAGAGATTATTTCCTTCTCTCTTTCCACCTTCGATTCTCATAATTTCTTCTATTTCTTCTACAGTTGTCGGCACAGAACCATCTGGAGTAACCTGAGCGACTACCTCTACAGGAATCAAAGCCACTGCTCCACAAACTAGAGATAAAGATAAGATAATCGTCTAAACAGAGAAAG
>JBDKJC010000376.1:0-4647 GCA_039796815.1 Cyanobacteriota bacterium
CTAAGGCATTGCGTCCACTTAGTTTATAGTTATTTTCAGCAATCATAATCATCTATTCTCAAACTAATCTGACTTTTGGCCTCTTACATTTCCAGGATTTATCTCTTCATCAAATTTACGTTACTGAAACTTTCCCATTGCACCAAGGCGAATTGTAAGGAGTTCGACATCGGTAATTGCTTTATGAGAACCGTTTTTAGTATTGGCAGGAGTAAACCAAAACGTTCCTGCTTTACATTCTTTTCCGTCTGTCTCAATAATTCCTTCGAGAACATAAACATATTCATCGCAGAGATGATAATGAACTGGGATGACAGTACCTTTTTTCATTCGTAATCGATGAATTGAACCTTGGGGTACTGGTTCAGCCAAAGGCAGGATTTGTGTACCAGGGAATTGTTCTAAATTTTGCCAGGATTTAGTATTGGTATCGGTAAATTTTTGCTTTAACATTATTGTTTGAGTAGATATTTTCCAGATGCTAGAACAAACTCGTGAATGAGATTGATTTGTGTTGATAAATCTAGTTCTTGGTAGGGTAAATCAACCTTTATATTTTGAGCGATTTGCTTATTGAAGCTCTCAATTTCTTCTATGGGTGCTTCATGCAATCCCCTACAGATCCCTAGAGGAATCTCGGAAACACCAATAAAACTGGGTTGAAACTTTTTCATAACAAACTCGATCGAAGTTCCAGAGCGATCGCGATCGTCATGAGAGTTCATTTCAGCAGCAGTAGGAATGGTAAAAAATCCTGGAAATAATGCTTGCTGAGACTCTCCAGTCGGATCTTTTTCTAATAGTGGGATTTGAGAAGGTATGCAAATAGTAGCAATGCGATCCGCTACACTCGCTATGCATTCATTTGATTTCCCTGCCACATAGAAAAATAAACCAGGAGCAATTCTATGTGCAGTATGCAGCGAAAAAAAAGCATCAATTCGAGGAAATGTTTCTAACCACTGTCGAATCGCTTCACATTCAGGGTAACGGCTTGAGGTAAAATGCCCTTCAAGATCGCGGACTATTTCTGAGCTTAACAAGTTTGGCAAAGTAATGGGTTCAGATAGTTGTTTTGTGTTTTCTGCCAGCAAATCAGGATCGGCGATTGGAACAAAATGATACTGTAGGCGTTTAGTATTTTCGCTATTGAGCTTGGAAATCAGATCGACCAATGCTAATTGCCCAATTACCTCGCTAGCGTGCATTCCAGCTATGGCGACAATCGTGTATTCGGGATTTTTGTCACCAATACTTACACTGTATAAAGGTTGCTGCTGACCTGAATTACCAATTTCTTTAATAATTGCTCCATATTTCTCAGTTTTTAGAAGTAATGCTTCAAGTTGTTTCAAATCATTCCATTTCATTGTTGACAAAACTCCCATGATATTTATTCAGCAAGGGATGCTATTGATGCCTTTTCTTTTCTGACTGTTTCCAGACATGCTGTTGACGATTGAGCGATCGCTTTACCTTTGCTGTATCTATTTCTGGCAAATGTAATTCAACTAAATCTACTGTTTCAGCTATTAATTCTTTTAGTTGGTTAGCAGCAGCAAGTGGTTCTTGATGATATATACTTTCCAAACGCATATATAAATTGTCAGGGGCAATATTCATCTGTTCAGTAAACTGTTTCATGCGTTTCAACTGAAAAGTTGAGTAATATAAGTGATTTAGTCCTGCTAAAACACCAAGTAGATTTTGTCCTGCTTCCAAACGTATTTGATGCTGAAACAGAGTAGTATCTCTTGCAGCTAAATGTTCCTGTAAAATCCAAATCGGAAAAAAGTTGAGATGTTTTTCTACCATCTTGTGCGCTAGTGCAGAGGGATAGTTAGCAATCTGACTTTTCCATTCTGAAATCAATTCTTCGCCGTACAAAGGAATACAATCCAGCATTCCTGAAAGAGCTTTTTGTAGTGGGGAAGTAACGTCAAGTTCTTGTAGCACTACTGCCATTTCCTGTTCCCAAAAAGCGATGGTGCGATTACTAATCTGGAATTGCACCCCGTCGATATAATAAAACTCGCCAAAGTGTCCTTCGCTATAATCATCTAAAATCAAGATAGGTTCAGAACCTCGATTTTTCTGACGAGCAAGCTGTAATTCCGTTTGATCGGGCAACTCATCATAATAAATAAACATCTCGACATCTGAATAAATATCTGCTTGTCCTGTTGCAGTAGAACCTGTAACCATTGCTGCTTTTGCTCTCGGATTGGCTATATAAGCTTGTATGCTCTTTTTTGCTAATGTCAACAGATATTGGCTTGCTTGATTCATGACTACTTTCTTATAGAACCTATTTGAGATTTTTTAGCGCGATCGCTAAAACTTGCTATAAATTTAGCTGCATAAAGAACTCAAGCTCAGCGACTCGATCGCAGTGTTAGGCGACTTAGTTGGACGATGGAAGTGAACAGACCTCCATAGCTTGAATCAAGCCGAGATCGATGGTAAAGCGATGACCAACATGCTTATCAGCAATTACACTTCCAGCCAGATCGCGCACGACTTGATGTATTGATGTACATCGACCAAAATACGCCCACCCTCCTCTGAGTGAAAGGCGATCGGCTCTACCTGCCCATCGATCTCGCTCCATTGCTCCGTCCAGTAAGCGCGGACTTCTTCATGTCCACGTACAAAACCGCCTTTGAACGCTCGCGGCCAAGCCACGTCCTCACTCATGAAGGCGATCGCAGCGTCGATGTCTCGCGCGTTGAAAGCAGCGTATGCCGTGCGTAACATTTCGATTTCTGATGCAGATTTATTTAACATAAAAGACCTCAAATGGATTTTGTGGTAGGTAATCAAGTGGACTTAATATGACCGAAAATTTATGCCTGACGGCAGCTACGCAAAAGATTTTGGATTAAAGATTAAAGAATTGTATTTGGTACAAGCGGAGTCAATCTAAAATCTCCAATCAATAATCTACAATTGATTGACTTTGTAATGCCTGTGGTAATTGGTAATTAAGCCGATAATTCCATTCTTCTTGAGAGTTTCTGCGGTTAATTAAGGAATTTAGTTCTTCTCTCGCTGCTATTTGAACTGAACTTGTGTAAGGTATTTGCTGATTAAAGTTATTTGTTGGCTGTTGATAGAGAAATAAGTTTGGAGAAGTATTTATCTGTTTGAAATTTGTATTTGTACTAGAAATTACTGTTGTTGCGTATCCAATCTGCTGATGGCTTAATTTCACTTGTGTTCCGCCTTCGGCTGGGTTTAGTGTCCAAACTACTAATGACGGTTCACTTGTCATCTCATCCTGCCAAGTATAGGCGAGACGTTTCGGCTTTTCTAATTCCACTACTTCACAGTGAATAACGGTTTTTATACCTGGTAAAGAATTACTTTGAAACTTGAATTTATGCCCTAAACGTGGTTCAAAGTTATTGGACATCATCCATATATTTAATATCTGACTGTCGGTTAAGGCTTGCCAGACTTTTTCTGGTGGATGAGGATAAAAAACATTTAGTCTTACTTGCTCTTTCATGGATTATCCTCCAAATAGTTACCCAGGACATCTAATTTTTCTTGCCAGAATTGTTCGTAATGATTTACCCAGTTAGATACTTGCTTCAAAGGTTCTGGATTTAAACGATATAATCGCTGTCGTCCTTCTTTTCTTTGAATCACTAGTCCTGCTTCACACAACACGCTTAGATGTTGCGAAATGGCAGGAAGAGACATCGGAAATGGTTGAGCAATTTGCTTAACGGGTTGTTCTCCCAGACGTAATAAGTCTAGAATTGCCCGTCGAGTTGGATCGGCGATCGCAGCAAAAACATCAGCATTACCAGCAGTTCTACTCATATATCCACAATAGTTAAGTATTTGCTTAACTAATAAAATTATAGTTAAGTGAATACTTAAATGTCAACTAGTAAAAATAGAACTTAGATCGTTGGGTGTTTTAAATACATCCTGTAATATATCCAAAATAATATTATCTGTAGAGTTTATCTAGAGGCGATGATTAATTCTGACCAATAATATTTACGATTTCATCAGGTTTAGAGCAAAAATCAATTATGATTAATTAGGTATTAAGTTGTGTAAAAACAAACATTATCTCTTCATTGTCAATCAAATTTATAGGCGTAATGTGTAGCGTCTTAACAGAATTATGAAATTACCTATTGTGGCTGTTATTGGTAGACCCAACGTTGGGAAATCTACCTTCGTCAATCGTTTAGCTGGAGATCAACAGGCGATCGTTCATGATGAACCAGGAGTTACCCGCGATCGCACTTATCGTCCTTCATTCTGGCGCGATCGCGATTTTCAAATAGTCGATACGGGTGGACTCGTCTTTGATGATGATACGGAGTTTCTCCCCATGATTCGTCAGCAGGCAATGGCAGCGTTAGTAGAGGCCTCGGCAGCAATTTTTGTGGTGGATGGTCAATTTGGCTTGATGGATGGCGATCGCGAAATTGCTGAATGGTTACGTCGTCAATCTGTCCCTGTTTTACTGGCTGTTAATAAGTGTGAGTCCGTTGAACAGGGTTTAGCTCAAGCCTCGGAATTCTGGGAATTAGGACTAGGTGAACCCTATCCCATCTCAGCGATTCACGGTAGCGGTACAGGGGAACTATTAGATCAACTGGTGACTCATTTGCCATCTAC
>JBDKJC010000377.1:0-4644 GCA_039796815.1 Cyanobacteriota bacterium
TATTGCTCCAGTTTTGGGGTCATCAGCACCATAAACCAGCAAACCCAAGCGAGAGTGAATTATTGCCCCAGCACACATTGGACACGGTTCTAGAGTAACGTATAGGGTGCAGTCTTCTAAATAAGAAATCTGCCTTTTTTTAGTTGCAGCACGAATTGCTAAAATTTCTGCATGAGCTGTGGGGTCATACTCCCTGATTTTACGGTTAGCAGCTTCAGCGATTAAATTACCCTCACGGTCAATTATGACTGCACCAACGGGGACTTCTCCTAAATTTCCTGAGGTTTGAGCGAGCTTAAAAGCAAATTCCATCCAGCGACAGTGAGTTAGGTAAACATTATAGTCCAGTTGTTCTAGAGCAGCGTATTTTCCCGAATATTGCTCTTTTTTAGCCATTAAATAAAACCTGTCAGAAGATTTAGAATATATAAAATTGCAGATAGTTTGGTTAAAGAAAAATATTAAACTGATTTTAAATCGAATTTGATTAAATCCAGCTCTTAGATAACTTACCCATGGAAATAACTGCCATATCACCTATTCTAGAACGCCTTTTTAATCACGAAGATATTAAACATGATGTAGAAGAAGCTTGGCAAATCAAAAACTCGCAAATACATTTACTGGTTATCCTTTCAGAGGATCGTGGTTGGCTAAGATTGCTTTCTCCCATTGCTAGTGCTGGTGAAGCTCAATCTTTGTTGTCTCAGTTATTAGAAGACAATTTTGATGCGACTCAAGAAGTTCGCTATGCCTTAAATCAAAACGTCCTTTGGGGTGTATTTCATCATCGTTTGGCAAGCTTAACTACCGAAGATTTAGAAAGTGCGATCGCTTCTTTGATTTCGCTAACGGAAAAAGGTCTGTCCCAACCTTTTAACCAGGTAATTGAAAGGCAAATTAGACAAATTGTTCAAGCAGCCAAAGCACAAGGGCAAAGCTTAGAATCTACCTATCAAACTATCGATCGCTTTTATCAAGAAGGAGTTATGGGTGGTGTGGATCAAGATCCCGCTCAAAGAGAAGAGTTTTTAGCTGCCTGGAAAGCTCAACTACAGCGTTTATGGTCTGAGGTTTAGATTGGCTATCAGCTTCAAGAATCTAGCAATTATTCTGCACAATTTAAATCTTAAGTTATGAACGATCCTTTATCAGGCACTAATAATTCACAGGGAAAGGATTTAATCGCTATTCTTCAGGAAGATTATGCCAGATTTCCTGAAAACCAGACCTATGATATTTATGCTGATGATGTCTATTTTAAAGATCCTTTGAATGAATTTCGAGGAGTCAAGAAATATCAAGCCATGATTGGCTTTCTCAATAACTTCTTCAGTCAGGTTGAAATGACAGTTCATAGCATTGAATCAGAAGCAGAACTCATTAAGACTGAGTGGACATTAAATATGACCCCTCCTCTACCTTGGCAGCCACGTCTAGCTATTCCTGGCAGAAGTGAGCTTAAGGTTAATCAAGATAATTTGATTGTCTCCCACATTGATTATTGGCATATTTCTCCCTGGTCAGTTTTACGTCAGAATTTCTTTTCGAGCAAAAAAGCGTCACAATAAAGTTAAGTTAAGTAATGTAAATATATTTTAATTTAGGGTCTAAATTTCATATGCGCGTAATTTTAATGACGGGTAAAGGCGGTGTGGGTAAAACTTCTGTTGCTGCTGCTACTGGTCTTCGATGTGCTGAATTGGGTTATAAAACTTTAGTTCTGAGTACCGATCCTGCACATTCTTTAGCAGATAGTTTCGATCTCGAACTAGGACACGATCCTCAAGAAGTACGGCCTAATCTTTGGGGTGCTGAACTTGATGCTCTGCGAGAATTAGAAGGAAACTGGGGAGCCGTCAAGCGATACATTACTCAAGTCTTACAAGCTAGAGGATTGGATGGAGTGCAGGCTGAGGAATTAGCAATCTTGCCAGGGATGGATGAAATTTTTGGTCTGGTGAGGATGAAACGTCATTATGATGAGGGCGAGTTCGATCTTCTCATTATTGACTCTGCACCTACAGGAACAGCTTTGAGACTGTTAAGCTTACCCGAAGTTGGTGGCTGGTACATGCGACGCTTTTACAAGCCATTACAGGGGATGTCTGCTGCTTTAAGACCTTTGGTTGAGCCATTCTTTAAACCGCTGGCTGGGTTTTCCTTGCCTGATAATGAGGTAATGGATGCGCCTTATGAGTTTTATGAGCAAATTGAAGCTTTGGAAAAGGTTTTAACTGATAACACCAAAACTTCGGTACGTTTGGTAATGAACCCTGAAAAAATGGTGATTAAAGAATCCCTCCGCGCTCATGCTTATCTCAGCTTATATAATGTCGCGACCGATTTAGTCGTAGCCAATCGAGTCATTCCCAACGAAGTAAACGATCCGTTCTTTGAACGTTGGAAAGCTAATCAAGACATATACAAGCAAGAAATATATGATAATTTTCATCCCTTACCTGTAAAAGAAGCGCCTCTATTTCCAACTGAAATGTGCGGTATGGAAGCTTTAGAAAAACTTAAAGAGATCCTTTATCAAGATGAAGATCCAACTCAGGTTTACTATAAAGAAAACACGATTAAGATCATTCAAGAGCAAGGAAATTTTAGCCTGCACTTATATTTACCAGGGATTCCCAAAGAACAAATCCAGCTCAATAAAACTGGCGATGAGCTAAACGTGAGAATTGGTAATCATCGTCGTAATTTAGTTCTTCCTCAAGCATTGGCTGCATTGCAACCATCAGGGGCAAAAATGGAAGATGATTATCTAAAAATTAGCTTCAAAGACATGACCAGGGTTTAGTTCATTTTTTAAGTAGCTATGTGTAAAAGCGATCGCAATTGAGTAAACATTAAGTAAACTAAGTCTATAATAAGCAAAAAAATTTAGCTGGGCAAAAACAGGCAGGGAAACTAAAGTAATTTAAAGTATTTTTACAGCAATATCTTTATCTTTAAAGGTTAACCTGCTTACTCATGCTCACTAAATTTCAATTGTTTTAATTATTTATACTTAATTTAAGTCGAAAAAAAACTAAAGATTTTAAATAAGATTGGGGAATGCTAGTAGTGTAAGTTAACTAACTTTGACCTTGATTAATCAGGTTATAGAATTATTACATCAGCCCGAAAGTGCGATCGCTCGCGTATCATTAGACTCAGGAGAAGAGTTAGTCGCTCAAGCAGGAGCGATGATTGCCATGAGCGGTAGTATTAACGCCAGTACCACTCTCCGTAAAGGAAAAGGTGGCGGAGTTATGGGTGGTTTGAAACGGATGGTTGCGGGAGAATCTCTTTTTCTAAGTGTTTTTCGCTCGCCTACGGATGGGAATACAATTTGGTTAGCTCCTAAGTTAATTGGTGACTTATTAATTTATGAGCTTACGGGACAGGATTTAGTTGTCCAAGCAACTTCTTATTTAGCCTGTAGTTCGGAAGTCGATCTTGATGTAGGCTTTCAGGGATTTAAGTCTCTGTTTTCGGGAGAGTCTCTTTTCTGGCTGACTTTTTCTGGTCGAGGATTAGCTCTACTAGCTTCCTTTGGCGGAATTTATGAAGTTGATGTTGATGGCGAATATATTGTCGATACTGGTCATATAGTGGCGTTTGAAAGAAGTCTGGACTTTAGTATTGCTAAAGCTAGTTCGAGTTTAATTGGTTCTTTTTTAGGTGGGGAAGGATTTGTCTGTCGTTTTAAAGGCAAAGGTAAAGTCTACTGTCAAACTCATAATCCTGGATCATTTGGTTTTACTGTTGGCTCGAAACTTCCTCCTAGATAAGTGAGTGTCGCTATATATTTTAACTATTACTAATAAGTATCCATGAGTAATAAAATTTCTTATCGCATAGAACACAGCCCTGCTTATGCTTCTTTAGTGCTAGATGTGCCAGCCAATGAAACTGTAATGGTGGAAGCTTCGGCAATGGCAGCAATGGACACCTGTCTCAAAATGAAATCGAAAGTGAAAGGCGGATTGATCAAAGGTGTGGGCAGAATGTTGGGAGGTGAATCTTTATTTATTAATGAGTTTACTGCCGAAGGAAAAAAAGGAGAATTATATATTTCGCCTGGAGTACCTGGAGATATTCAGCATTATTCTGTGTCTAGTCGTTGTGGTCTAATGGTTCAGTCTTCTGGCTTTGTTGCCTGTAGTCCCGAAGTTGAAATTGACAGCAAATTTCAGGGATTTAAAGGTTTTTTTAGTGGCGAGTCTTTATTTCTGCTCAAAGCTACAGGAAGCGGTGATTTTTGGTTTAGTTCCTATGGCGCAATTATTGAAATCCCCCTCGCTGGTGATTACGTAGTCGATACTGGTTATATTGTGGCTTTTGAGGATACTCTTAAGTATTCCGTGGAAAACATTGGCGGATTATCTTTTAAGAGTTTAAAGACAGGAATTTTTGGCGGAGAGGGTTTAGTCTGTCGCTTTAAGGGAGAAGGTCGTTTATGGATTCAATCCCATAAATTATCTCCGTTAATTAATTTCTTAAATCCTTTCCGCCCTACCAAGAGCGATTAAATAAAGGGCTTTGCCCTAGCTATAAGCTATAAGCTATAAGCCATAATTTTTTCCGCCCAGGTATATGTAGTAGTCAGTATTGAGAAGTTTCCTATGTCCTATCATTCTCCTCAAAGTT
>JBDKJC010000378.1:0-4639 GCA_039796815.1 Cyanobacteriota bacterium
CTCAATGGTTCGGTGGTTGCTCAAGCAGAAGCAGCAGCAACAGCAACAGCAGAGTAGTGAATTTTTAATTACAATCTAAATCTAATTATCTAAATTACAAGCGAGAAAATAACATGGCTCATAAGAAGGGAACGGGTAGTACACGTAACGGTCGTGATTCTAACTCTAAACGTTTGGGCGTTAAGCGCTATGGTGGTCAAGAAGTAACTGCTGGCAGCATTTTAGTTCGCCAAAGAGGCACTCGTGTCTATCCTGGTAATAATGTTGGTCGTGGGAATGATGACACTTTGTATGCATTGATTCACGGTGAAGTCAAATTTGAGTATAGAACTAGAAGTCAGAAAAAAGTAAGTGTTTATCCGATCGCTGAAAGCTCAGTTTAGAGTTCTTTGTCAGCCTTAATTCTATTTGATTTAAACACAAAGCACTCACCTTGGTGGGTGTTTTTTTGTGGCTTGGCTAAATTAAATTAAGACAATCAGTCTCTCCTCTTGTTCTTAAATTTGGGAATTTTACTCTTATGTTTCAGTCAGAAGATGATTTAAATCAAGACCAATCTCAAGGTACTCAAAATAATGCCTCAGATCCCAACTTAGAGAACATTGATGCCAATCTATCAACAGAAAGTGTTGCCGTGCGTAAAAAACAGCTAGAAAGTATTTTCGTTAAGCTGATTGTTTTTGGCTTGGCTTTAGGAACAGTTTTAGGTATCGGCGCATATTATTTACTTCATAAATTCGGTTTAACCAAAAAACCAGATCAGTTGGAGCAAGAAAGAATAGAGCAAGAAGAACAAAATCCTGCTACATCCACGCAAAAAATCAATGATTTTCCCGCGTTAGATACTGAGAATAATCGGTTTCAGTTATAAAGTTATGATTTTCTAACATTTGTGAGATATGCGATCCCGTACCTTGAGTTTTATGTCACGAAATCATGACATAATTAGCTTTTAAATCCAATAAACTCGTTAAGAGGCTAGATAATTCTAGTTATGACTCGATCCCCAAGGATATTTTGCTGCTATAAATGATTCAAGTGGTTAAAACCTTTTCCACACACGTACAAATAAAAATAAGAAAACAATTTAATAATAGACGCGGACTAATTAAGGTTAGAAGACAAAACAAAGCATCAAAAGCTTTTGCGAAGTCTTATATTATGGCTGCCAGCAGCTAAACAACGTCTAATCAATCAGGGACTGTAAGTTAATGGCAAAAGAACGTCCACCACTAGAAGAGATGACCTTGCGGCAACTAAGGAAAGTTGCCAGCGAATATAAAATATCCAGATATAGCAGAATGCGTAAATCGCAACTGTTAACTTCGATTACAGAAGCAATTAGAAATTCAGAACAGGAAAGATTTGCTCAAAATTCATCAGATATGCAGGAGGAACAACAGGTGAAAGGGACAAAATTTGAAGTAGGTCAAGAGGAGAATACGATGGAAACTCTTGCTTCCGTAGACCAGGATTTGGGAGAACTTCCTGACGGTTATGGTGAAAGCCGAATTATGCTGATGCCTCGCGATCCTCAGTGGGCTTATGCTTACTGGGATGTCCCTAACGATCATAAAGAAGACTTGCGTCGTCAGGGTGGACAGCAACTGGCGATTCGGATTTACGATGTAACTGACGTGGATCTCAGTCATCAAGCCGCCCACAGCGTTCAAGAATATCTTTGTGATGAGATGGCCAGAGAATGGTATTTACCAATTCCCGTCAGCGATCGCGATTATGTAGCCGATATTGGTTACCGTTGTGCTGATGGACGTTGGTTGGTGTTGGCTCGTTCAGCGACTGTGAGTATTCCTCCTGTATATCCCTCTGACTGGATTGAAGACGCTTTCATCACTGTTAATTGGGAAGATAGCCTTGAAGGCAAGACTCTTTACAACTTAGTTCCTCCTGCTAAGAAGCAAAGCATGAGTGCTGGTGCTACAGCCACAGGTCTAGGGGACGCAGAGCGACTTTATGATGCTGTCTTTGGTATGACTAAAGATACTGAATCGATGCGTATGGCTGGCTCATTATTTGGCTCAATGCAGCAAACTCCCGAAGCAGCAGTAAGCTCCTACGTCTTCCCTTCAGGGGCAGGTATGTGGGCTGTACCCACCGCTTCTGGTCAAAATATGTCTGGGGCTGGTTTCTCTGGAACTTTTGCCGAGGCTCGTCCACGCAAGTTCTGGCTAGTTGCTGATGCTGAGTTGATTGTTTATGGGGCAACCGAACCTGATGCTACGGTAACAATTGGCGATCGCAAAATTAAACTTAATTCTGATGGTACTTTCCGTTTCCAAATGTCTTTCCAAGATGGTGTAATTGATTACCCCATTAAGGCAGTAGCCGTTGACGGAGAACAAACTCGTTCCATTCACATGAATTTTGAGCGTGAGACTCCTTCGCGCAACACTAATACTAAGGCAGAAGCCGTTGAAGAATGGTTTGCTTAATTTATTGAATATCTAGAATATTCAATTCACAAATGTTATACAGAAACCGAGGTGTAAAAAGTTGCGCCTCGGTTTTTTGGCGATCGCTATCATTTATTACGTTTAGTGTGAATTAGCTTCCATCGACTTACAATAAATATCAAACCTATAGGCTTGTCATGTATTTTGTTGAGTTTGTTGAGAAATCATTAAATGGTAAAGACTCCTTTAAAATCGCTGACCTTAGAAGAGTTTCTGACATTACCAGAAACGGAACCTGCTAGTGAGTATATAGGCGGACAAATCACCCAAAAACCAATGCCACAAGGAAAGCACAGTTCAATTCAGACAGAGTTGTCTACAACTGTCAACATCCAGTTAAGACCTCAACGAATTGCACGAGCATTTTCGGAGTTGCGCTGTACATTTGGTGGTCGGTCAACAGTTCCAGATGTGTCTGTCTTCATCTGGGCTAGAATTTCACGGGATGAAAATGGTGAGATTGCCAACGTTTTTCAGCTTGCACCAGATTGGACAATTGAAATTTTATCACCCAATCAAAGTCAAACTAAAGTTACTAAAAATATCTTGCATTGTCTCAATCATGGCACTGAGATGGGTTGGTTAATCGATCCTGATGAAAGAACTGTATTTGTTTATCTGCCAAAGCAACAGACATTAGTGTTTGACTTGCCAGAACAGCAAATTCCCGTTCCATCGTTTGCCAACGAGCTAAAACTGACCGTGGAGGAAGTTTTTACTTGGCTACTATAGTTGTCTTTACAGGTGGTTTTTATTAAGAATGACTATAGGTTAAGATTCTCAATCTTGATTATTGCCAGCCTAAGCTATGCCATATGATTGATTACTAAAGAGAAATTTTACTTAGTACTTAGATCGTTGAATGACCCAAACCGTTTCCCCCGCAGCGTCAGAAATTAAAGCAATCTTCGATCGCATTGCTCCTGTATACGATCGCCTTAACGATCGCTTAAGTTTTGGACAGCATCGTATCTGGAAGTTAATGGCGGTTAAATGGAGTGAAGCTAAGTTAGGCGATCTTGCCTTGGATGTATGCTGTGGTAGCGGAGATCTTGCCTTATTATTGGCTAAAAAAGTAGGCGATCGAGGTCAAGTGACTGCCATAGACTTTGCCTGTGAGCAACTGGCGATCGCTAAACAACGACAGATGTTTAAATGTCCAACAGTGCCGATGAATTGGCTCGAAGGAGATGCCCTAGCTTTACCCCTAGAGGATAATCAGTTTGACTGTGCCACGATGGGCTATGGATTGCGTAATGTAACAAATATTCCTCGAAGCCTTGAAGAATTATTACGAGTGTTAAAACCAGGTGCCAAGGCTGCAATTCTGGATTTTCATCGTCCTGATGCTGGCTATATGCAACTATTTCAGGAATGGTATTTAGCTAATATTGTCGTGCCAACTGCGGAAAATATGGGGATGAAAAAAGAGTATGCTTATATTAATCCCAGCGTCGAAAGATTTCCTACGGGGTCAGAACAAATAAAACTGGCTTTGGAAGTAGGATTTAGCCAAGCTGTTCATTATCCTCTGATGGGGGGCATGATGGGAATATTGGTGTTAACCAAATAAAATAATAAATAAAATAACAGCTACAATTTACAATTAGTTTTCTGTTAATTAATCTTTATTGTCGATTCAACATACTGCTTTGGCACTAGCGAATCTCTGGATATTTTTAGTTCCCCCTATAGCTGGCAGCATCATTGGCTATTTCACTAACGACATAGCAATTAAGATGTTGTTTCGTCCCTACAAAGCTATTTATCTTGGCAAACGTAAGTTACCTTTTACTCCTGGATTAATTCCTAGCAATCAAGAACGTCTGGCGCAAAAAGTTTCCGATACAATCATGGGTTCATTATTAACCCCAGGAGAACTGCAAAAGCTGGCTCAAAGATTGTTGGCAACTGAGCGTATGCAAGGAGCAATTCTTTGGTTGTTGAAGTTAGCTTTAGATCGGGTTAAATCCGATCGCGAACAAAAAACAGCTAAGATTCTAGGTAACATTTTGCGGGATCTCTTCAGTCAATCCTTACCTCGACTGTTAAAAGTACTCGCTAGAAGAGAAGATTTCTTAGAAGCGCAGGTCAATCAAATTTTTGACCAAATTCTCCTCAATTTCCAGCTTAAAGATGAGCAGGCGAAAAAGTTTTCCGACTGG
>JBDKJC010000379.1:0-4639 GCA_039796815.1 Cyanobacteriota bacterium
TAATGTTAACCAGGTAAAAGAATATATTCGTGCAGGGGATATTTTTCAGGCAGTTCTCTCCCAAAAACTTTCTACCGTTTACCAAGGACATCCTTTTAATTTATATCGCTCTCTACGTTTAGTTAACCCCTCTCCCTACATGAGCTACTACCAGTTCGGTGACTGGCAGCTAATTGGCTCGTCTCCAGAAGTTATGGTGAAGGCAGATTTCAAAGACAATGGCAAACTCACTGCTACCCTGCGGCCGATTGCTGGTACTCGCCCTCGGGGAAAAACACCTCAAGAAGATCGGGCTTATGCAGCAGACTTATTAGCTGACCCCAAAGAAGTTGCTGAACATATTATGCTGGTGGATCTAGGACGCAATGATCTCGGTAGAGTTTGTGTTAAAGGTAGCGTTACGGTAGATGAATTGATGGTCATTGAACGCTATTCCCATGTAATGCACATTGTTAGTAATGTAGTGGGTGAAATTGAACCCGATAAAACTGCCTGGGATTTATTAAAAGCCTGTTTTCCTGCGGGGACAGTAAGTGGCGCTCCCAAAATTAGAGCAATGGAAATTATTCACGAATTAGAGCCAGAAAGGCGAGGTCCTTATTCTGGAGTATATGGCTATTATGACTTTGAGGGACAGCTTAATAGTGCCATTACCATTCGCACGATGATTGTTCGTTCTGATCCAGAAAATCGATGTTTGGTGTTAGTACAGTCAGGGGCAGGTATGGTAGCTGATTCTGTTCCCGAATTGGAATATCAGGAAACTTTAAATAAAGCTAGAGGTTTATTGGAAGCAATAAGAAGTATTAATTAATCTTGAGAGTCCTCAGCTTTTTGTATCGAAGCATACTTAATGCTTTAATTTTAGAGCTATGCTAATTTAATTGTAATTTTGGGGCAGAATAAGGCTGAAATAAATCGCTTAACTTAAAATAAGCATTTTAGTCGCTCAATTAATTAAATGAGATCAAATTTAATCTTAGATAATTTTTAGATAGATTTTAATTTAGCCGCTAGAATAGATCGAAGTTTTACTTCTGAGCCTGACTTTAAGTTTCTCGAATCAAAAAAATCTGTATTTTTAAGCAACTTTAATTAACAAAGATCAATGACTGAACTAACTCAAGATCTATCCTTGGCACAAGCTCGCTCTTTGATTGATAGTTATGCTTTTGATTTAGGGCGCGAACATGCCGAAAAACTCCTAGAGTATTGGCTAGATATGTATCATGCTAACTGGATTAGACTGGCGACTATCGAAGCACTCTACTTAGGACGCTATAAAGCAATTTCGATTGAACAAATCTTAAATGTCTGGTTGCGTCTCGGCACTCCTAATCCTCATTTCACTTATGAATTTGAACGACTAATCTGTCGTAAGTTGCCCAAACATCTTTGCGAGCTGTCAGACTTAGATGAAAGCACCTTGGAACCTAATACTAATACTATCAGTTTATATCAGCCTAAATCTGAAATGTCAGCCTCAGCAAAACCATTGGAAAACCAAACACTGAGCGCCAGTAAGCAAAAAGATAGCCTGAATTTAGCCCCAGCACTGGGTAACTCACCTTCAGATCCAAGTATCTGCCTAATTTCTAATTGGGGATTATCTTACAATCCTATTTGGTCAGATTTCACAGAAAGAAGTAAGATGATTCATCAATTTATTCCTCTGCCTGACATGTCTTCTTTTTTCGCCAGGCTCAAAACATTTGGTGAAGAGAAATAATCAGAGCAGCGATTTATATTACAATATGTGAAGTAATCGCTGTTCAGAAATCGGAAATTTAATGCGCGTAGCAATTGTTGGTGCAGGATTAGCAGGCATGGCAACAGCTATTGATTTAGTTGATGCGGGTGCTGAAGTAGAAATATTTGAAGCTCGTCCGTTTGTGGGCGGAAAAGTTGGTAGCTGGATAGACAAAGATGGCAATCATTTAGAGATGGGGCTGCACGTCTTTTTTGGCTGCTACTATAACTTGTTTGGTTTGATGGCAAAGGTTGGTGCATTGGATAACCTGCGTCTTAAGCAGCATACCCATACTTTTGTCAACGAAGGAGGGAAAATTGGTGAATTAGATTTTCGTTTTTTGACTGGAGCGCCTTTTAACGGTTTAAAGGCTTTTTTCACTACCTCGCAACTCTCAACGATTGATAAAGCAGCTAACTCTCTAGCTTTGGGGACAAGTCCGATTGTCAGAGCTTTAATTGACCCAGAAGGGGCAATGAGAACAATTCGCGATCTCGATTCAATTAGCTTTGCTGACTGGTTTCGCCGTCATGGGGGCAATAACGGCAGCTTAAGAAAGATGTGGGATCCAATTGCCTATGCTTTGGGCTTTATCGATACAGAAAATATCTCTGCCCGCTGCATGTTAACTATTTTTCAGTTTTTCGCCACTAAAACTGAAGCCTCTGTTTTAAGAATGTTAGAAGGCTCTCCTAGTGAGTATCTTCATAAGCCAATTGTCGATTATTTAGAAACGCGGGGAACGAAAATTCATACTCGTCATCGGGTTAAAGAAATCTTGTTTGAAGACTTAGCCGACACCACGAAAGTTACAGGAATTGTCGTGAGTAATGGCGAAACTACAGAAACTATTCGAGCGGATGCCTATGTCTGTGCCTGTGACGTTCCTGGAATTAAGAAGGTAATTCCTCAAGCTTGGCGTAAATGGTCAGAATTCGATAATATCTACAAGCTAGATGCGGTTCCTGTTGCCACAGTGCAGTTGCGCTTCGATGGTTGGGTAACAGAATTAAATGATGCGCAAAATCGCCAACAATTACAACAAGCTGCGGGAATTGATAATCTACTCTATACTCCTGATGCCGACTTTTCTTGTTTTGCCGATTTAGCTTTAACTAGTCCAGCAGATTACTACAAGCCTGGAGAAGGTTCACTACTCCAGTTAGTCTTAACTCCAGGCGATCCTTTTATTAAAGAAAAGAGCGAAGATATTGCTCATCAAATACTGGCACAAGTACACAAGCTATTTCCTTCTTCTAGAGAATTAAACATGACTTGGTACAGCGTAGTTAAGCTGGCAGAATCACTCTATCGAGAAGCGCCAGGAATGGATCTCTATCGTCCGCCCCAGCAAACTCCTGTAGATAACTTTTTCTTAGCTGGTAGCTATACTCAACAAGACTATATCGATAGTATGGAAGGTGCTACCCTATCAGGAAAACAAGCTGCCAAAGCAATATTAGCCCATGCTGAACAGTTAAAAGCGATCGCTGTATAATGCGATCGCAACTTAAATAAATCGGGTGAACCTTATTATTGCTGAAACATTAGATAATTAAAAACTGGGTATAGCCCACCCGACAATTTTCAGACAATCTTTAAAGGAGAAGCGCGATGACTGACTGGCTTGAACATACCGTCCAAATTGAAGTCCCAGTAACCATAGAATTAGCCTGGAGTTTATGGTCAGATCTTGAACAGATGACAATCTGGATGAAATGGATCGAGTCGGTCAAAATCCTCGAAGAAAACCCCGAACTATCGCGCTGGAAACTAGCTACTGGTGGTTTTAACTTTACTTGGTTGTCTCGTATTGTTCAGGTTGTTCCCGAGCAAATAATTGAATGGCAGTCTGTAGATGGTTTACCCAATAAAGGTGCAATTCGCTTTTACGATCGCAAAGATAGCTGTATTGTCAAAATGTCTTTTGCTTATGCCGTACCAGGGATTATTGGCAAGCTAATGGATAGTTTAATCGGCGAGATAGTGGAGTCTACAGTCATGGCCGATCTAGAGCGATTTAAGGAATATGCGATCGCAATGAGCAATAAGCAGTGAGCAATGAGCAATAAGCAATAAGCAGTGAGCAATGAGCAATGAGCAGTAATCAGTAATCAGTAATCACTAGTGTCTAAACTACCAAAAATTGCGATCAACGGAACTTATCTTCAAGAACAAGGCAGTGGTTTAGGGGTAGTGAATCAGAATTTGATTGCCAAATTAATGAATCAAAATGATTCAGCAGAGATACTTTGCCAACGTCACTTTGATTTTCAGTTATATTCCCATACAGATTACTTTAAATCTCAATATCCAAAGCAGTTTATTGCTGTAGATCCCTCATTATCTCCCGATCGCGGTTTTCCAGGACACATTAAGCGAATTTTCTGGTATCAAACCGCATTAAATCAACAGCTTAAGCGTCAGCAAGCCGACTTATTTTTTTCTCCCGTACATGAAGGTATTTTTTTTCCTCATCTTCCGCAAATAGTAACTGTTCATGATTTAATACCCCTCCAATATCCTGAACTAAGTCCTAAGTGGAAGTATTATTATCTTTACGCCCTACCTTTTTTACTAAGACAGTCTCGAAGCATTATCTGTGTTTCTGAATATACCAAGCAAGACATCATTGCCAACTATCACCTCGATCCTGACTCGATTAACGTAGTTTACAATGGCTATGCTGAGGATTTATTTTATCCTCAACCCGACCTGGCAATTCTTCAGAAATATAACCTGAATAAATACCTGCTTTATGTGGGAGATATGCGCTTTTATAAAAATTTGAGTCGCTGTCTGGAAGCTTTTGATAGTTTACCCCTCAAAGATTATCAGTTTGTGATTACAGGCAGAAAAGACGATTTTTTTTATCCCGAAATTGCGCGC
>JBDKJC010000380.1:0-4635 GCA_039796815.1 Cyanobacteriota bacterium
TACCTACTGGTCAAGTATTGAGTCAGGAAAAAGATCAAACTGTAGATAGGAATCTTAACCAAGCTGGCGAAAATTTACAGGATGCTGGAAAAGCTCTTGGCAATAGTGTTAATAATACAGGAGAAGCAGCCAAGCAAGGTTTAGAAAATACAGGAAAAGCTATTGAAAAAGATTTAAATAATGCTGGACAGGCGGTTGAGCGCAACTATAACCAAGTAGAAAAAAATGTCAACGAGACTGCCGCTGATGCAGAAAATAACGTCAACCAAGCTGCTAATGCCATTGAGGAAAAATCGAACTGGGGTTGGCTAGGTCTTCTAGGTCTTTTAGGTCTATTTGGTTTAGCTGGGAAAAATAGAAGAACTGAAGTAGTACATCGTGATTTACAGCCTCTCGACCCCAGCGAAACCAATCGCACTACTGCATTATAAATGCCTGATTGTAGTATCGTGTCTAGGTTAATTTGTTCGGTATAAAGAATAGTTTCAGCCCCCTAACCCCCAAGTTTGGGGGAATTACCCCTGAACTTTACCATAAACATGTTACTACAACCGAAGTTATCGCATTGTTTCAGTTAGCTTGCTAATAGCTTGACTATTAAGCTGTTGTAGATTAAACTATATTTCTCAATTAGGCAACAGACCATCAAACGCTCTCCCTGTTTCCGCCCCTGCCTGTCAACCTCAACAGACAAATTTAAATGCTTGACAGCTTATTTTTGTATGACATTACTTATTCAGCAAGTCAGCAAGACTTTAATAAACATATGAAAACAGTAGTTAGTTATTTCAAATAATCTCTAACTACTGTGTAAAACTAGCTTATTTATTTAACGCGCTTCAGTACCTTGATTCGGGTTACCAGGAACTTTATTACCCCCAGGAGCTTCTGGTGTCGCGCCAGAACGAGTATCTTGATTTGAACCTTGTCCAGTTTTACGTAAAGCGGGTTCGATGGTAGTTTGCTTACCACCATCTCCTACAGGAGTTGTTTCTTCCTTCTCTTCATTTTTATTAGGTGCATTATCCATATTTTCCATATTTTTAAAGTTCCTCTTTTTGTTCATACTATTATTAATTATTGATAATAATCTGATTTGTTTAACCTATCTAAAGATATAAAAACAATGGCTGCTAAAATCTAGCTTAATATGCTTAATAATCAATAAGTATTTCAGTGTTACTAATACGAACGTCAATATTTTAAATTTATATCTTAGGATATATTTAGCCTTTATTTTTATCTATTTCATAGGTTAGATGGAAAAATATTTGCAAATTATTATGATAATTTCAGTAAATAAATTCAACATAGGAGTATATCTATGGCTTTAGCTAAAATTGCAGATTTATATCCCAATTACAAAGAAGAAATTTTTGGTGGTGAAGATATTAAAAGTTTTTCTGTTTATGACCACACTGACGATAAAATTGGTTCAGTTTACGATATTATTGTCGATGAAACAGGCAAGTTTCGCTATTTAGTCATTGATACTGGTTTTTGGGTTTTTGGAAAAAAAGTTTTGTTACCTGTAGGTAGAGCTAGTATTGATTATGCCCAAGAAAGAATCTATGCCAAAGACTTGACTAAAGAACAAGTGGAAAACCTTCCTCAGTATGACGATAATATGACAATCGACTACGACTACGAAGAAAGAGTCAGAACGGTCTACAGAGGCGTTGAGTACGATAATAGCAATCCTGCTTATACTAATGCAAATGTTGCTAATACAAATGCTACAGCAGGTTACGATAGCAGTGCCTATAATCGTGATACTTATAGTCACGATCGTGAACCAAATCTTTACCATCATGCTGAGGTGGAAACAGATGGTCGTCAAAGCCTCAAGCTATATGAAGAGCGTTTGGTAGCCCATAAAGAACGTCTCTTAGCTGGTACTGTAAAAATAGGCAAGAAAGTAGAAACTGAAACCGCATCAGTTTCAGTCCCTGTAGAAAAAGAAAGAGTTGTGATTGAGCGCACTACTCCTACTAGCGGTACACCAGTAGCTCCTGGTGAAGTTACTTTTGGGGATGCCGAAGTAGCCCGCATTGAAGTTTATGAAGAAACTGCTGATGTTGAAAAACAGGCTTTTGTGCGTGAAGAAGTTAAGGTACATAAAGAAGTAGAACAAGACACTGTAACTGCTAGAGAAACCATTCGTCGTGAAGAATTAGATGTTGAAACCGATGGTGATGCAGTCATAAACAAAGACCCCTTGGTCTAAAGATTTTAGATTTCATCGTGAAGTTTCATAGCAAACCAATACAGGTAGAGTAAGTTACCCTACCTGTATTTATTTAAAATAAGCATAATATTAGTAATATGACTTTAAGTAACGATAAACGCTCCGAAATAAATTCAGCAGAATTATATCAAATATCTTTACTAGAAGAAAAGCTACAGGTCTCCCGCCGTAAAGAAAAAGTTGGAGAAGTAGTCATTCGTAAGCAATTTGAAACACGAACGATTAACATACCCCTTAGACGAGAAAAACTAATCGTTGAAAGGATTGGAGAAAACCCCGAAAAGCTAACTGAAGTGGTTGTTGCTGAGGAAGCAGTTAATGGTTTTAAGTACCATGAGCTAAATAACAATGATAGTCTTTGTCTTCATAAAAGTCAGTTTCTCTCACCATCAACTGCTCAAGAATTATTAGCAGATATTAGACAGCTTTCATCGACAGCTAATATTAAAATCCGCTTAGAAATAGTTACTAACTGTTCTGATAGTAAAACCTTGTCAGAGCTTAAGAATATTGGCGATCGCTATCAATAATTATCTATTCTTTAAAGGTAATTAGAGAAATTTTATCATTAACTATTTAACAAAACCTAATATTATCTAAACTCTTGGGTATCTTTGTCTTTATTAGGAACAGGATCGTAGCCACCTGAATGAAAAGGGTGACAACGTAAAATTCGCTTGATCGCCAAGCAACTACCTTGAATCGTACCATAGGTAGCGATCGCTTCAGCCGCATATTGGGAACAAGTAGGTTGAAATCGGCAAGTCGGGAGAAAAAAAGGAGAAATGAACCGACGATAAGCTTGAATTAGAGCTAGCAAAATAATTTTCACTTTTTCTTAATCCTTAGTAGATTTTTAGTAAATTTTCAGTTGAATCACGCTTAAAGTGTAAAGAGAGGATTTTTTCTACTTTCTAGTACTTGCTGATATTGATAAAGTATTTCACGACGTTTTTCTAGATTGCGTCTTTGACCGATTAAAGTTTCATCCAACATACTTTTTCTTTCCTCCTCTTGATTCAACTGATTCTCAATCTGTAATAGTTCATTGTCGCTGGCAATATGAGCCTGACGCTGAAGCTTTTTGACTTTGTGGCGTTGTGCAGATAATTCATCCTCCTGCTCTTTGACCAATCTAGTCAAATCAGATAGATCTTGTTGTAGATGGAATACCATTTCTTCCAACTTGTCTAAAGGAGCTGCTCTTAATTCAGCATCATCTAAGTTACTACCTAGACGATCTTTTTTAGCTTCTTTTGCCAAAATAGAAATTGTATCCCATAGCTCACCTTGACCATAATTTGCAGGCAGCTTGCTTAAAGGCTGAACAGTTCTTGGCTCTGGAGCAGGTGGTAGAGAATACGAACGAGACTCAAATTGAGAAGCAACCCCGTTAAAGACAATTCCTAACATATTCAGTCCAGACTGATCGAGAATTTCCTTAGTAAATGTAGCTTGGGGGCGATCTACAGAACCTGGCTTAACAACTAGCAAAACACCGTCAACTATGCGGCCCATAATTGGCGCGTCGGCAGTTAAGTCTAAAGCAGGTGTATCAATAATTACATAGTCATATGATTCAGACCAGTAGTCGATTAGCATTCTCATTCTTGAGGAATCAAGTAGAGTAGCTGAAGCAGGAATTATTGTCCCAGACGTAATCAAGTCAAGATTTGGCATCACCTCTTCTATGATCATTTTGGGATCTAATTGCTCGGCAACAATATTACTTAAACCGCGATCGTTGTGGGTATTCCAAATATTATGCTGCATTGGATGATGTAGATCGGCATCTACCAATAAAACCTTATTACCGATCTGAGCCATAGATGTAGCTAAATTAGCAGCCACTGTGGACTTGCCTTCTTTAGCCGTAGAGCTAGTAATGACAATACTCTTAACCGAACGACCAGAATTTAAAAACTTAATATTAGACTGCAACATTCGATAGGATTCACTCAGAGGGAGTGAAGGGTAGTCGCGAACCGCTATTTTGGGAATCAAAGAGTCTTGTTTAGATCCTGGCAAACTTAATAGTTTACTTTTTTCTGCTCCAGGAATTGTTCCCAGCCAAGCATAACCGTAAAGCTGTTTTGCTTCATCAATGGTTTTGATGGATTTATCACTAACTTCAAGCAGATAAATTATTCCTGCTGCTGCGAGGAAGGCTAATGAACCAGAAGCGAGATAACCTACCGCACGAGAAGAAATTGGTTCAGTGGGTACAACAGCATTGGAGATTACCCTAACATTACCAGGGTCTTGGCTTTCGGCAAGTCTCACCGTCTGAAGTTGCTGCCATAAAACTTTGTATGTAGACTCCAAAGAATCTAGCTCTCTATTCAATTGTCGTAATTTCTGTTCCAACTCTGGTACTCGTTTTATTG
>JBDKJC010000381.1:0-4633 GCA_039796815.1 Cyanobacteriota bacterium
AGCGATCGCTATAGTCGTTGATTTTGAATTGTTAGTTGCTGCTAGATAGCCAAGCATCAAAATACATACCAGCCCGACTATTAACCACTGAGTAAATCGCCGTTTCATCTGCCAAAATCTCAAATTTTATACAACTACTGATTTAATATACGTTGCACAGCAAAAATTGTTGTTGAAGATTGTCTAATTGTGCTTAAACTATAGATCTTTAGAGAAGGTATTAAGTCAACGTAGTTAAAGATTAGTCAGAGGCACAGCAATATGAGTGAGACAGCTAAAAAGCCGATTGGAATTGTAGGAGCATCTGGATATGGCGGAGTTCAGTTAGTCAAACTTTTATTAGAACATCCTCAAGTTGAGATTGCATATCTGGGTGGTGATAGCAGTGCGGGCAAGCAATATAGTTCAATTTATCCTCACTTAGATCATTGTGTCGATCTGACTGTCGAAAAAATTGACGTAGATGCGATCGCCGAACAGTGTGTAGCTGTCTTCCTCGGTTTACCGAATGGTTTGGCTTGCGATCTAGCTCCCGCTTTAATTGCTAAAGGCTGCAAGGTTTTAGATCTTTCGGCAGACTATCGTTTTAGTAATTTAGCTACTTATACTGACTGGTATAAAAAAGAGCGGACAGACCAGGATACGGCAAAATCCGCGGTCTATGGTTTACCCGAACTTTTCCGCGAACAGATTAAACAAGCTCAATTAGTTGGCTGCCCTGGATGTTATCCTACTGCCAGTTTGTTGGCTCTTTCCCCTCTACTTAAGCAAGGATTAATCGATCCTACTACTGCAATTATCGACGCTAAATCAGGCACATCTGGTGGTGGTCGTCAAGGTAAGATTAGTATGCTCTTATCCGAGGCGGATAACTCTATAGGAGCTTATGGAGTTGCTCGTCATCGTCATACTCCTGAAATTGAGCAAATTTGCAGTATCTTAGCTCGTCAGGAAGTTACTGTGCAGTTTACACCTCATTTAGTCCCCATGGTTCGGGGAATTTTATCTACCGTCTACGCCACTTTGAGAGATCCTGGATTAATTAGAGAAGATCTAATCACCATCTATAACGCTTTTTATCGCTCCTCTCCCTTTGTGAAAATTTTAGCCAGCGGTATCTATCCGCAAACTAAGTGGGCTTGTGGCACTAACTTGGCATATATAGGTATTCAGGTAGATCGTCGTACTGGTAGAGTAATTGTGCTATCGGCGATCGATAATTTAATCAAAGGTCAGGCAGGTCAAGCAGTACAATGCTTAAATTTGATGATGGATTGGTCAGAATCTTTGGGTTTGCCTAAACTGGGTTTTTATCCTTGATCTCGATCAATTTCTCTGAAATAGCTTTGTTGGGGTTAATCTGTTTTTAGCTCTAAGTTTTTAGCTCTAAGCCCTAAGCTTTTTAAGATGAGATATGAACTTTAGTCTGGGACTCAAAAGAGTTATTGGCAATGAATCGTAATTTAGTATTTTTGATTACTAGTAGTCTGTGTCTTTTGAATTTTATATCTCCAGTAAAGGCAGAAGATATTTTGACAAAAATTCAACGTACAGGAGTCTTAAGCCTCGCCATTAGAGAAGATGCACCTCCTTTTGGCTATTTAGATGCCCAGGAAAACGTACAGGGATACTGTTTGGATTTTTTTGCTTTGTTGCAATCACAATTAACTCAGAAGTTAGAACGAAATGCGCTGAGTATTCAGCTACTTAAATCAACTGCAACTAATCGCTTTGGCTTAGTGGCAGATAGCCTTGTCGATCTTGAATGTGGTCCTAATACAATTCGCCCCGATCCTCCAGAAAACACTAATTTTTCTGCTCCCTTTTTTCTGACAGGAACACAATTTTTAGTGAAGCAAGATAACTCTCTTAATCCTGAAGATGATTTAAATGGTGCTACCTTAGGTGTAATTGCTAATACCACTACTGCCAAAGTTATTGCTCAACGCTATCCTTTGGCAACTCTCCAACAATATCGGGGCGTGACTGCCCGAATTAGAGGTATTCAGGCGGTGGCACAAGGCAAGATAGACGCGATGATTAGTGACGGAATTTTATTACGCGCCGAAGCTCAAAAACAGGGTTTATCAGCGGCAGAATATCCTTTAGTACCCGATCTTCCTCTAACTTGCGATCGCTATGGCATGATTATTCATGGCAACGATCCACAGTGGCAAGAATTTGTTAATTCTGTGATTGATAGTCCAGAGGCAAAAGCCTTATCCAATGAGTGGTTTGGTAGCTTATTTCGCTCTGCTCAACTGGCTCAAGGTGCTTGTCAAAAATAATTCTTATTATCAAGCTTAAGTATCTAGACAAAATTAGTGAAATCACTTAAGCTACTCTTGCTTGCTTATTGAGAATATATCTCTTTTGTGTGATGAATGTAGTTTATTCCCTAAAAAACCTAGTTACTAAAAAGCTCAACAGTAATCAAACTAGATTAATACGTAACTTGGTAGAGCCTCCTTTTTTATATTCAAAGCTTTCAAAACAATCTGCTCTAATATTAGGATGTCAACGGAGCGGTACTACTCTATTATTTTTAATACTTAATTCTCATCCTCAAATTAAAGGAATTGATGAGACAGAAACTGGTTATTCTTTTCCTCATCAAAATATTTTATATCACAACTCAATCAAAGACTATTTGACCTGTTTTAAATTGCCTAACCAAACGTTTAATTTTAAATATATTAAACAGCACTATCCACAAACAAAAATTATTTTCCCAATTCGTAATCCTTATTCTGTTGTTTCTTCTATGCGCTCATTTAGGATTAAAACTAAAAACAAACAAGGAAATTGGCTCAATTGCTACGCCAAGGAAGAACTTTTGGGAATAGATTCTGATTTTTTACCTGATATTTCGGCTCTTGATGTAGATGATTTAGACGAAATTTCTTTAGGGGCTTATATCTGGAAATACAAAAATATGGCACTAGAAAAATATCAGAAATTAGGTTTTGATGTTTTTACTTTTAAATATGAAGAGCTATTAAATAATCCGCAAAAAGTTATTAGCAAAATCTTAGATTTTCTTGGTTTAGATTGGGATAATATAGTTCTTAGTCATCAACAATACTACAAAAATGATCGAAAAAAATATCCTGGTGGAACTCGTGGCGATAATGCAATAAATTTAACTAATCAGAAACAAAAGCCTAATCTATCGGCAGGGGAAATTAAATCTATTACTTCAATATGTCACGATTCAGTAATTGCTTACGGTTACGAAAACTTGTTTGCTTAATAAATACCCATAGTGCTGCTTGACTGACAAAACTAAGAAGCGGGAATGTGCCTGAGAACAACGAATTCACGCTGAAATGCCATTTCCTGTTGTCTCTTAGATGCAAAAGCAGGTTGAGGGTCAGTCAAACTTGAAAGAAACTGATAATTCTCAATTTGCCACTCGCGCGTCAATACTAGACGTACCCAATTCCAACCCAGCTTGAGATAGCTCATGCCGCGATTCCAGTGGGCATCTACCAGGCGACGCTTCCCTTGTGCTACGACCTGAGTCCCCTGCAACATCAAAAATAGCGTCGTCAGTGCAATAACCCCGCACAGTTGAGATAGGGCAAACTTATCCCGTAAGCGTGAGGCTTCCAAATTAAATCCATTCGATTTGAGATCTAAAAAGGATTCTTCCACTTGAAAGCGAAGTTGATATTGAGCAAAGGTCTGAAGCATCGACGGTTCATCACTTACAATCACCCAATCTTCTCGACTTTGACGGTCATGGGTAAACCCTAGGTACACTCCACTATAGGGTCGAGTTTTGCCGATGGCGATCGCAGGGGTGAAATAGGCTTGCCCTGGCTGCAATTTCACTGATGACACCTTGCGCCATTGTCCATCGAGTTGAAATTGAAATGAGCGTTTGATGCGAATACGAAAATGCCATTGCAATGTCTGTTGGAGATACTTCATTAACTTGCCATCGGCAAAGCCTCGGTCTGCTAAAAGTACCACTTCTGCTTCCTCTGGCATCACTCGCGAGGCTTGTCGTAACACCCGTTGAATCGTCCATAACCTCACCGTGCTGCTGGCTTGTGGCACAATGCGCCATGCTACGACCACGGTGCGACCTCGATAGACTACTCCCACCCAAACAATGCAAAAACAATGCCAAACCACTGTGGTATCTAAGCTCAGGTACAGGCGCTTTTTACCCCATCGAGACAATGCCTGAGTCGTGAGTAGTTGGTGAACCTTTGAAATATCCACGCGACGATTAGCAAGAAACCTTCGAAATCGACGTTGATGCGATTGGGCAAGCTGGGCGCGACTGTGAATATAGACTCCAAAGCCGTTGAGATGAATATTCTGGCTTTCAATGATGCCGACCATCATCCAGCAAAGGGTTTTGAGATGACGAAGATCCCGCCACTGAATCTCACATTGACGTAAAAATGTGTTCATTGCATTATAAAGGCGGGAAGTGGATGTCATAGGTTTTACCGATAGTGTGGTAACTGATCAGCTTAAACCAGCTTCTGCTTCCCGCCTAGTCCCTCTTTCAGCCATGCAGAGTTTTGTCAGTCAATCAGACCCATAGTGTTAAGGTAATGGAATTTTTTAGGACTGCTGTAACCAAAGTTTTTTCTCTTTTATTTATTTGAGTAAA
>JBDKJC010000382.1:0-4628 GCA_039796815.1 Cyanobacteriota bacterium
AATTTCGATCAGTTTATGGAAATCTGCCAAGCAACCAAAGCAGAACCTTTTATTGTCGTTGGTATAGATGCGATCGCTTATCAGGGAGCAGCCCCCCATGTCACCCCCGAAGCAGTAGTTGCCGCAGCAGTCGACTGGGTTAAATATGCCAATTTAACTAAGGGATATCAGATTAAATATTGGGAGATCGGCAACGAAAGCAACATCCAGCATCACGAACAGGTTAACTGGACTCCAGAACAGTATGGTCAAACGGTGGTACAGTTGTCTCAAGCAATGAAGGCAGTCGACCCGAGTATTAAGGTTGGTGCTAACGGGATGAGAATTAAGCAGAATGATGATTGGTGGAGTCGAGTTATGCCGATTGTTAAAGATAATGTCGATTTTTTGGTTACTCATCAATATTCTTGGCAAGCAGATTATCCAGCCTGGAGAGACTCGACAGATAAATATGACTACAATCTTCAGGATGCAGTTAAAGCGATCGCCACTTATCAGCCAGAATTAAAGCTCAACGTTACAGAAAATAGCTCATTTAATCCTAATGTTGCTCAGACCAATAATACTTGGAAAATGCTCCACAACTTTGAAATGCTGGGACAAACTTTAAGTATCGATCGGGTAGACTATGCTCACTTTTGGACATCGAGATGGCTAGAGCCCAATCCTTTAACAGAAGATACTAGCGCCTTTAAGACGGATTATCAACTAACGCCGATGGGCTATGCGCTAAAGGTTTGGAATCAGTTTCTCAAACCAAAAATGGTCAATGCTACCACAACGGGAACAGTAAGTAGTTGGGCAAGCTATGATCCTGGCGATCGCTCTTTGAGCATCTTACTACTTAACAAGCTGCAAACTCAACAAAATGTTAGTGTTACTCTCAACAATTACAGAGCAAAAAGTAACTTTCTCAGACCTTGGGTACTCCAGGGGGCAACACCCGAATCAACGGATGTCACCTGGAACAAGTCAGGTTCAGCTTTTGTCTGGGGTGACAAAATTCAGCTTAAATTAGAGCCATTATCGGTAACAGCGATCGCTATAGATAGTAGTAAAGTTGACTAAAGTGTAATTTTTTGTATTTTTTCATTAGCTAGCTCAGGAATATTTCAGTGAAAAAACTTGGTTTTATAGCTGCTGCGCCCAGAATATCAACTAATCCCAATGCCGAAATGTCTGGACCGCGTTCTCGTGTTTTAGGTTTGATTCAAGGCTTTGAATCTCAGGGGTGGTCAGTTGAAACTTTTATCGTTGGCGATCGCTCTCCCCAAAAATGGTCGGCAAAAGGATCGGGGGAAGCAATTAGTCGAGGATTTATGCGTACTCTGGCGATCGATCTGGTTCGTCTTGGTCTAGGAGTTTATAATAGCTGGCGTAGCTGGCATGAAATTGGTAGTAAAGTCGATTGGGTATTTGAATATGCAGCAACTCTTCAATGCCTAGGCTGGATTTTTCAGCGTCATGGTGTTCCTTGGATTTTACAGGTAGAAGCACTACTGTATTACGAAGCCAAAGCCGAGCGCAAAGCTTTAGTACTTGACGGTATTGCCAAAAGATTAGAATTATGGTCTTATCGCCAATGTGATGTAATTGCTTGCGTTAGCGCTACTTTAAAAGAAATTTTAGTTACAGAAATAGGCATCGATCCTCATAAGATAGTTCTTGTTCCCAATGGCGTAGATATTCACTTTCTCGACCCAGAGCTACATCAACCAAAAAGATTGTTTTCTGGCTTTACTATTGGTTTTGTTGGTAGTTTGTATAGCTGGGCAGGATTAGGTCTATTGCTGGAGGCGATCGCCGAACTAAAAATTACAGGTTATGATTTATCCTTAATCGTGGTTGGCGATGGGGAAATGAAGTCAACTTGGTCAGCACAGGCAGAAACTTTAGGTTTAGGACAACAGGTAGAGTTTGTTGGTCGAGTACCCTGGCAAGATGTACCTCAATATATAGCTGGTTGTGATATTGGTTACTCAGGGCAAATTCAGCTACAGATGGGCAAAATGTACCTATCGCCAATGAAGCTCTATGAATATATGTCGATGGCTAAACCAGTTGTGGCATCAGCATTTGAAGATGCCAGCAGATTAGTCACAGAAGGCGAAACAGGCTTTTTATTTGAGCCAGGAGATAAACAGACCCTCAAGCAAGCTTTGATAGCAGCTTATGCAGCCCAAGATCGCTTCTCGTTAATGGGGCAACAAGCACGTAGACAAATAGAAGCTGAACACAGTTGGGCTAATCGAGTCGAGCATTTACTGAAAGCAACAGAGGCTATTTTAAAATTTAAATAGCTATCAGCTATCAGCCGTCAGCTATCAGCTTTGATAAAGCGATCGCCTGCGTAGCAAAATAAGTTGAATTGAGAGCAAAACTACGGATGTACAAAATATCTGAAGTTTATCGCTTGTTAATCCAGTTTAATTTGACAAAATAGCCTGATTTGCCAGATTTATCTGTAATTTGCGTAATTTTGTGGAGTTTCAGATTAAAAGGGATGGCAGTAGTGATATATTTTTGGACATAAATACCCAGCTCGGGAGCAAGATAGTTAGCTGTCATCGCAGCTAGTCCCATACCCATGATTTGATGAAAAGGCGATCGCGGTAAAGTAAAATGTGCCGTAACTGCCATTCCTGCGGTAAGCATTGCTGCCACAGATGAATTTGTCCCACAACGAGGGTGTAGTGCCAGATTCCATTCTCCCTGTTGTAAACGGATCAAAGCCAAATTAACGGCTCTTCTTAATTTCAGCGGATTGATTTCACCATAGAGATAAAATCCTTTTTCTGTAGACAAGCCACCAATAGTTTCATTATCGGCAGAGAGATAGCTAGTAGATAATTTTGTCCTTTTAGAGTTAATGGTATCGCTCAACATCCAAACTGTTGCGTGTTCCAGAGCGTGTACCTGACGAATTACTAAAAACTCTTTTAGGCCAGGAATAAAACCAAATTGTTCTAGTAACTCTGTATCTTGATGAGGATGAAAATAAGAATTTAATTCTAAGTTGAGTAAGTTGGGAAAGATGGCATCGTTCATAATTCTGATTCACGATCGCTTTAGGGTGTAGTCACAGCTCTAAGTTTCCAGCTTTAAATTCAAGTCAGCGATAAGTCGAGCAGCTACTGTGTACGCGATCGAACGTCCAGATCGATCGTGTCTATTTGCCCATATTCTATCGATACCAACAAAGTAATTGAGAACCTATTTAGCTAACTCAAAGCACTACTGTCTATAATCCCTGAACTTTTGTAGCTCACCACACAATGTTTATTATTTGTTTGTTATTTGCCTCAAAATATTAAGTTAAGTATCGATCGATATATTTTTTAGTTTTGTAGTTTTTAGATTCACTTATCAGATTCACTTAAAGTCACCGCTAATTTATCAGCAATACCTGCAATCCATTGCTCATCTTTTTTGGTGTAGCTACGAGGGGCATTTGCACCCAAAATCAATACTCCTTTCGTACCAATAGGCTGACAAATCACACCTTGAGTATTTTCTGGCAAATAATCGAACTCTAATTTACCAGGATAAAGACTAAGATTGACCAAATACACAGGTTTCCCTTTAGCTAAAACCCGCTCTAAGATAGCCCCTGAATTTACTTGGGAATTTTTACCCAACACACCCCTGCGCAAGATCGTATTGCCCTCATAGTAAACTACAAGCGATCGCGTTACGGTATTAGTTAGCAATAAATGAGAAGCCCAAGCTAACTCGGTTTTAACTGATTCTGATAGAGACTCATCTAGTTCTAAACCCGTCTCCCCCAGCAGATCTACCGTATCGGGTGTTCTCCCCTGAATCTGTTGCCACAGCAAACCAACTAGAATTAATACCGCCCCTTCAATTATCCCGAGGGCATCCGAACGTGCCTGAGAATCAGTAATTTGTGCGGTCAAAAGACGATTTATCAAGAGCAAAAAACCTCCTAATCCCCCAGCGAAAAAGGGTAGCAATCTTAATAGGCGATTGGCATCATATTTATTCATTTTGTCAGCTCTAAGCTCTAGAGGCTTTAAGCTCTAAGCTAAGTAATCTTAAATCTTTTGCTCCTAATCTTTACTCTTCTCCAGCCTCTAGAATACGTTGAAACAAGTAACCTGTACCTCTAGCAGTCAGGATCAATTCAGGATTACTCGGATCGTCTTCCAGCTTGGCACGTAGGCGAGAAATATGAACATCTACTACGCGGGTATCCACATGACGTTCGGGAGTATAACCCCAAACTTCTTGTAAAATCTCAGAACGGGAAAATGGTTCACCAGAACGACTGACTAATAACTCTAACAGGCTAAATTCCATCCCTGTCAGACGGATACGCTCATCACCTTTATATACTTGACGTTTGTTGGTATCAATCTTGATCGAACCAACATGAATTACTCCCGAACTAGGAATACCAGGCGCGCCATTTTTCTCAACTCGGCGCAGTACGGAACGAATTCTCGCTTCTAGTTCTTTGGGAGAAAAAGGCTTAACTACGTAATCATCAGCACCCAATTCTAAACCAGTGATGCGATCGGCAACGTCACCTAAAGCAGTTAACATGATGATAGGGATATCAGATTCTTTGCGTAATTCCTGACACACACCATAACCGTCCAGCTTAG
>JBDKJC010000383.1:0-4608 GCA_039796815.1 Cyanobacteriota bacterium
GCTGAATGTCCTAATCGCGCCTTAGTAGATATGGCTAAAGGTCTTAGTATCATTCCTGAAGTTTTGGTAGACCAGCACTTTTATAATCGTAATCGTTTGGCTCGGTTGTTGAGTGCAGTTTCCGCTCATCCTGAACTGCTAGGTGTGGGAATTGATGAGGATACCTGTGCCATGTTTGAAAGTGACGGCATGATTCAAGTAATTGGCAAGGGTGCAGTAACTATTGTCGATGCTAAAACAATGTCTTACTCTAACCAGAGGCAAGCTGTTGGCAATCAGCCTTTAAGCTTACACAATCTCAAGCTGCACATCTTAGGCCACGGCGATCGCTACGATCTAAAGCGTAATCTTCCTCTACATTAAGCATTAATCAACTTACATCACAATTAGTCTCTAGTTATCAGGTGGTAATTAAATTGTTCATCAAGAACAGTTTGATTATTGGTTGAAACGAGATGATAAACTAACATCTAATTTCCTCTCTAAGCGCTCCCAAAGCCAAGAACAGCAAACATCATGAGAATTTTACAAACTCAGACCCTACGGGGTCCTAACTACTGGAGCATTCGGCGCAATAAGTTAATTGTGATGCAGCTAGCTTTGGAAGAGTTGACTGAAAAAACGTCTAATGAAATTCCAGGGTTTTATGAGGGTGTAATTCAGGTCTTACCTAGCTTGATTGAACATCACTGCTCTCGTGGACATCGTGGTGGTTTCCTCGAAAGAATCAAAGAAGGCACTTTAATGGGTCATATTGTCGAACACATTGCCCTAGAGCTTCAGGAATTGGCAGGAATGCCTGTAGGTTTTGGTCGGACCAGAGAAACATCGACTCCAGGCGTGTTTAACGTCGCCTTTGAGTATGTTGAAGAACAGGCAGGACGTTATGCAGGTCGAGCGGCGGTTAGATTATGTCAGTCAATTGTGGAAACAGGTACTTATTCCTCGGTTGAATTAGAGAAGGATTTGAGAGATCTCCAGGAATTACATGCTAGCACTGCTTTAGGTCCATCTACGGAGACAATCATTAAAGAAGCCGAAGCACGGAAAATTCCCTGGATGTGGCTGAGTGCGCGGGCGATGTTACAGCTAGGTTATGGGGCAAAACAAAAGCGGATTCAGGCTACCTTGAGTAACAATACTAGTATCCTAGCGGTAGAGCTTGCCTGTGATAAAGAAGGGACAAAAAATATTTTGGGTAATGCAGGAGTTCCTGTACCTAAAGGCACGGTAATTGAGTATTTAGATGAATTGGAACAGGCGATCGCTGATGTAGGTGGTTATCCCATCGTAATTAAGCCTTTAGATGGAAATCACGGTCGCGGTATTACCATTAATATCAACGATGTCGAGGAAGCAGAATTAGCTTACGATTTGGCAAGTAGGGCTTCTAAAACTCGCTCGGTGATTGTTGAGCAATATTATCAGGGCAACGACCATCGAGTATTAGTGATTAACGGTAAGGTCGTTGCAGTAGCCGAAAGAGTTCCCGCTCACGTTCGGGGAAATGGTAAAGATACAATTAGGCAGCTCATCGAGCTGACTAACGAAGATCCTAGAAGAGGTAATGGACATGATAATGTTTTGACCAAAATCGTTGTCGATCAGACATCTTTGACGGTTTTACAAAAGCAGGGTTATGACCTCGATTCGATCTTACCCTTTCAAGAAATAGCCTATCTGCGCGCTACGGCTAATTTAAGTACTGGTGGGGTGGCGATCGATCGCACTGATGAAATTCACCCGCACAATATCTGGCTCGCCCAAAGAGTAGCAAAAATAATTGGTTTAGACATCGCTGGAATTGATATCGTCACTTCAGATATCAGTAAGCCTCTTGATGAAACTAAAGGGGTGATTGTGGAAGTCAATGCTGCCCCTGGTTTTAGAATGCACGCGGCCCCCAGTTATGGACTGCCTCGTAATGTGGGTGCATCGGTATTAGAAATGCTCTTTCCCGAGCAAACCCCCAGTCGCATCCCAATAGTCGCGATTACGGGAACTAACGGTAAAACTACCACTACTAGGTTAACCGCTCATATTTATCGTCAAACCGATAAGGTTGTCGGCTTTACTGCCACGGATGGTATTTATATCCAAGAATATTTAGTCGAACAGGGTGACAATACAGGCCCTTACAGTGCTGGCATGATTCTTAGAGATCCAACTGTGGAAGTTGCCGTGTTAGAGACAGCTAGAGGGGGCATTTTACGTTCGGGTCTGGCTTTTGATAGTTGTGATATTGGGGTAGTTTTAAACGTAGCTGCTGACCATCTTGGCTTGGGTGGCATTGACACTATCGAACAAATGGCAAGAGTCAAAGCAGTAGTCGCCGAAGCAGTTAAGGCTGATGGTTATGCCATTCTTAATGCAGACGATCCGCTGGTAGCAGCAATGGCGGAAAAGCTTAATTGTAACGTAGCCTATTTCTCGATGAATCCCGATAATCCAATTATCATGGAACATTCCCGTCGTAATGGATTAGCAGCAGTCTATGAACATGGCTATTTGGCAATTTTAGAGGGTAAATGGACTCTTAGGATTGAGAAAGCGATTAATATTCCCATGACCATGGGGGGCAAAGCTCCCTTTATGATTGCCAATGCTTTGGCTAGCTGCTTGGCTGCCTTTGCTCAAGGAGTTGATATCGAGCTGATCCGTCAGGGAGTGCGCACTTTCCAAATGTCGGCAGAGCAAAGTCCAGGTAGAATGAATCTGTTTGAAATCGAGGATTATCAAGTACTAATTGATTATGCCCATAATCCTCATGGATTTAAAGCGGTAGGCGATTTTGTCCGTAACTGGCAAGGGAACAAAATCGCTGTAGTTGGTGGTCCAGGCGATCGCCGTGATGAAGATCTAATTTTACTGGGTAATATTTCTGCTCAAATTTTTGACCAAATTTTGATTAAAGAGGACCAAGATCCTAGAGGGAGAAAACTTGGCGAAGTTGCTGAGATTATCCAAAAAGGGGTCTATCAGATCGGTGCAGACAAGACTCACGAAATTATCCTCGATGAAACTGAAGCGATTAATAAAGCTTTAAACCAAGCACAAAAAGATAGTTTGGTCGTAATCTTCCCTGAGAAAATAGCTTCAGCAATTAATTTGGTTAAGCAACGCATTCATAAATAGTCTGGGAATTAAATGATTTCTAAATGGATGTTTGTCCAGATTTAAATTACTCTCTCATAACCTCAATAAATTTACTGAATTGCTCAATTGTTATTCTGCTAGTTATGTTTAATTTTTCTGTGAAGAAACACAATATTTGAGCTTGGTTTAGATAAACTTAGGATAAATTTCAGCTATTTTACGGTGGTATTCTCTGGGCAATTATGATTATCTGTGTATATATGGAGAAAGCAAGATCGAAGATTTTTAATCCCATCTGCTCAACGATCATTTATAACCAAAGTTGATTAAATGAAAAATAGCCAGTCGGAAAATGATTATATTCACCGTAATGTGATGGAAATGTTGGTTGCTGATGAAATTGAGCGACAAATGCTTCGCCTTCCTAGCAATATTAAAAAGTTTATTAATCCGATTGAAGTAGCCACTTATGCTCTTAATAGATTGCCTGCTTTATATGCTTCATCACAACAGGGATTTAATAAACAAAAGCTAAAAGGACGCTCAGAACATAGTGTAAAAATTACTCAAGAAGTACGTAAAGGATTGGCAGCAGTTCAACAAGATTTACTCCGTAGCTCTACTCCTTTGCTATCAGAAAATGAGTCGGAAATTGATAAAAGTATTAGAGAAGCTAAAGCTGCTTTACAAGAATTAGCCGATTATTTACCAGAAAAAGATTTAACTTGGAAAAATGTTATTAGATTGGTTAAACCTATCTTAGCTGAATTAAAAGAGCAAGATCCAGAAGCAATTTATAGCCAAAAAGTTAAAGCTAAAGGAAGTGAACTTTGGGAAGATTCTATTTATAAGAAATAAAGGCGATCGCCTACTCCTAATCTCCTAATCTAGTTTAATTTGTAGTTAACTAATTAAATTAATCACTAATTAATTGCTAAAAACTAATTCTAAACGCTGTTGCGATCGCTTTAACGCTGCTTCAGGAGTCTGTTTACCTAATAAACTAGCTTCAATTGCCCTCCCTAAATTCTCTGAAAGCCGATTGTATTGAGGAATTATCGGACGAGATTTTGCCCACTGCATTTGCTCTAAGAACACTTTAATTACAGGGTTTGCTGCCACAAAGTCTTGATAAGCTTGGCTCTGTTGCGATTTAGTATTGACGGGTAGATAGCCTGTTTTTAACGCCCAAGTAGTCTGAAACTCTTCGCTCAAGATATATTCGAGAAACCTCAGACTAGCTTGCTCTCTTTCGGGAGTGGTTTTAAAGACAAATAAGTTTTCTCCGCCAATTACCGCAGCAGGTTGTTTGTCAATGGGCATAGCAAAGGCATCATAGTCAATATCAGCCAATTTTAATTGAGCTAAGGTCCAAGGCCCTGTAATCTGCATTGCCACTTTACCAGCAATAAAGTTATCGATTTCATAACCTCTTTCTGGCGGAGACAAAACGGCTACCCCAGCTTGTACTAAGTCTGCACCAAATTGTAAAGCGGCGATCGCTCCATCATT
>JBDKJC010000384.1:0-4593 GCA_039796815.1 Cyanobacteriota bacterium
TTTCGGAGGGGCATGATAGCTCCCCTCGACTCTACCTATTCGCGATCGATCCCGCAACAGCGCTTCCTTCTGACTGCAAAGCGATCGCCTGTTTGCGTTTCCAAGCAAAATGTAGAATGAATATTTATCCCTAACTCTTGAGCAGTTATAATCTTAGTTCGCGATCGCTGCAATTGTTCATCTAATCTCCACGATCCCCCAAGATTACCGATCTTTAATATCTTAAAATATGTCTGCTCAAGAACAGATACTTATTTTGCTCAAACGGCTACTTCGATTGAATGGATGCATTTTTATTTTAATTGATTATCCGTACTTGATATTAGTGCTGGATGGTTGTAAAACTTCACACTTTCTTTTGCCATGTCCGTCGCTAGCTAAAAGCTAAAAGAAAAAAATACCGAAAAAATCCCCGCACTTAAGATTGCAGCCACAGGTATAGTCACGATCCAGGCTAACGCCACAGATTTAATCGTTTTCCATTGAACATCTTGATTGCGCGAAGCTAAACCAATCCCAATCACGCTGCCAACTAAAGCATGGGAAGTAGAAACAGGTAAACCAATACGGGAGGCAATTAAGATCGTGCCAGCGGTAGCTATTTCAGCACAAAAACCCGTACTGGGGACGAGAGAAATGATGTTTTCCCCCACAGTAGCAATTACCTTTTTTCCCTGTACTGCTAAACCTGCAACGATACCAACTCCACCTAAAACTAAGATCCACAAGGGTAGATCGATACTGTCAATTGGCACAATACCAGTATTAAAGATAAAGACAATCACGGCTAAAGGAGCGATCGCATTACCCACATCGTTAGAACCATGGGCAAAAGCGACAAAACAGGCGCTTAGTACTTGAAACTTGCCCATGACTCGTTCTAGAATGCGCATTTCTATTTCTTGTTGGCGATAGCTTTTGAACTTGTACCAGGAGTAATTGATCATCGCCCCTGTTGCCAAAAAGCCCATACCTAAGCCAATTGTTCTTTCAGGTAAGGGAAGATAGTTAAATACTGGTAACTGTAAGACTGTAGGGAAAACAATCACGCCAAACACGCCCATTAAAGCTGCACTCAACCAAGGAATCCATTCTAGTAGCTGCCGTAGAGTATCATCCTGTTCAAATAGCCAGTAGCGCAGTAAACTATATAAACTAGCAGCGACGATCGCACTAGCAATCGGAGTCATTACCCAACCCAAACAAATAAAACCAATATTACTCCAGGCGATCGCCTCTTTACCAATCGCTACCCAACTAAATCCAGCGATCGCGCCTACTACTGCATGGGATGAAGCCACAGGTAAACCTTGACTCGTAGCCACCTGTAGCCAAATACCACAGGCAAGTAATACGGCAATCATGCCCAATAAGAAAACTTGGGGAGTATCAGCAAATAAACTCGGATTAGCTATCTTCGTCGCCAGGGTAGCAGATACTTGTTTTCCAAATACTACTGCTCCAGTAAACTCTAAAATAGCTGCAATAATGATTGCTTGAGTTAGCGTGATTGCTTTTGAGCCTACGGATGTACCCATCGAGTTGGCAACGTCATTCGCCCCCAAATTCCAGGCAACATAACCAGCCAAGAGAGAAACAAGTATTAGGTAGATTAAAGTGTTAGACAAGTATTTATTGGATTAGCTCAGTAATTACAAAATAGCTAGTTTCAGCTTGAGAAACAATAGACTTCTTGCGTGATGTCAGGTGAAAGGGGAAAGGGAAACGGGGAAAGGAATAAATTGATTAACTATAAAATAACGGAGTGCGACGCGACCCTAAAGGGTTAGCTATCGCGTCAGCTAGTCCTTTAGGATATCCTTTAGGATAAATAGACAAGGACAAGATAGATAAATAGATAATATAAAATCATAAATGAATTTTCTGCTTAAACCAGGCTCGGTATTTCGTCGCTTTGTCGGCATCATTGCTAATTTAAAACTCGCTATTGTTCTGTTATTGGCGATCGCCGTTGTTAGTATTTCAGGAACAGTTATTGAACAGGCAGAAACTCTCTCTTTCTATCAACAAAACTATCCTGAATCTCCAGCTTTATATGGTTTTTTGACTTGGAAAGTGATTCTTGCTTGGGGACTAAATCATGTTTATAGTACCTGGTGGTATCTTTCTCTGCTGATTCTATTTGGTGCAAGTTTAACTGCCTGCACCTTTACGCGACAGTTACCCGCCCTCAAAGCTGCCCGTAAGTGGAAATACTATCAAAAGCCCCAACAGTATGAAAAACTAGCTCTCAGTGCCGAATTAGACCAAGGTTCGCTCAAATCTTTAATTCCTCTGCTGAAACAGCAAAACTATCAAGTCTGGCAACAGGATCATACTTTGTATGCCCGTAAAGGAATTATTGGTCGGATTGGACCAATTATTGTTCATGCGGGGATGTTAATTGTCTTAGCAGGGGGAATGTGGGGTATTTTTACTGGTTTTTTTGCTCAAGAAATGGTTGCTAGCGGAGATACTTTTAACATCCAGAATATTATTGAATTAGGGCCGTTTGGAGCTAATCAGCTGCCTTCAGACTGGTCAGTTAAAGTAAATCGTTTTTGGATTGACTATACCGATAATGGTGATATCGATCAATTCTATTCCGATCTTTCGGTAATCAGCGATCGCGGTGAGGAAATTAAACGAGAAACGATTCATGTTAATAAACCCCTGCGGTATGATGGCGTTACTTTCTATCAAACCAATTGGAGTATTGCTGCTGCCAAGGTGCAGTTAAATAATAGCCCGATCTTTCAGCTACCTGTGGCGAAGTTAGACACGCTGGGGGCAGGTAATATCTGGGGAACTTGGATTCCGACAAAGCCCGACATGAGTACTGGGGTTTCCATGCTGATTAAGGATCTTCAGGGAACAGCTTTGATTTATAACCAGCAGGGAGATTTAACCAGCGCCATTCGGATTGGTCAAAGTATCGAGATTGACGGGATTAACATTAAGCTGATTGATATTATTGGCAGTACGGGCTTACAGATTAAAGCCGATCCTGGTGTACCGATTGTTTATACAGGCTTTGCTTTACTAATGATTGGCGTAGTCATGAGCTACTTTTCCCATTCGCAAATCTGGGCGTTGGAACAAGATCACAGCTTTTATTTCGGAGCAAAAACCAATCGGGCGCAGGTAAGCTTTGAGCGAGAAATGCTTGGGGTGATCGATGCTTTAAATAATGAACCTGAGTCTGTCGATCTGCTTGAACCTAGTAATATCATGTCCGTTTGAATAGTTTGAATTAAAGCTCGCGCAAAGACACAAAGACGCAAAGACGGACGCGAAGCTTATACTAAAGCCCTAAAGGATTCCCTTCGGTCACACTCGCTGACGCGATAGCTAACCCTTTAGGGTCGCATCGTCCGAAGGTGTCCTAAAGGATACACCTGTGGATATACCCTTTAGGGAATCCTTTAGGACAAAGACGTTTATCCCACTTAGTTCGGGATTTATCTCGCTTAGTTTGAGACAAAGATTTTTTAGTAAGTAATTAAGCGGATTTTATGTAAATCTAGGATCTAGCGATCGCCGTTATGCCAATCAATTTTAATTTAATCAACTAAAACTCAATGTTAGTCTTAATTTCTCCTGCCAAAACCCTGGACTTTGAAACTGCTGCACCGATTAAACGTTTTTCTCAACCAGAATTTTTAGTCGATACAGAGAGATTAGTTACGCAGCTACGACAACTATCAGGAGCAGAAATTTCTACTTTAATGAAGATTAGCGACAAGTTGGGGGAGTTAAATAGCGATCGCTTTAAGACTTGGCAACCCGCTTTTGATGATACGAAGGCGAAACAGGCTTTATTGGCGTTTCAGGGCGATGTCTATCAGGGAATGCAGGTCAATCGCTTTGAAGCAGAAGATTTTGATTTTGCCCAAGAGCATTTAAGAATTCTCTCAGGATTATATGGGGTATTGCGTCCTTTGGATCTGATCCAACCCTATCGCCTAGAAATGGGTACAAAGCTAGCTCATGCCAAGCTACAAGGTTTATCAGCAAATACCCTCTATGAGTTTTGGGCGGATAAACTAACTCACACCATTAATCAGCAACTAGAAAAACTAGACCAGAAAACTATTATTAACCTCGCTTCTAATGAATATTTTCAAGCAGTAAAACCAAAGTTGCTGACAGGAGAAATTATTACCCCTGTGTTTAAAGATTGGCACAACGGTAAATACAAAATAATCAGCTTTTACGCTAAAAAGGCTCGTGGGATGATGGCAGCTTTTATTATTCAAAATCGTCTGCAAAATACAGCAGATCTAAAAGATTTTGCCGAAGCTGGCTATCGCTATAATTCTGAATTATCCGAGGGTCAAAATTTAGTTTTTACCCGACAATGAGGAATAATACCAAGTTGCAATCAAATGTGTAACATTTTGCTTGAAATCCTTAGCGTCTTAGCGTCTTTGCGCGAAATCAAATTATTGTTTAGAAAGCAACTTGGTATAAACAGTGAACAGTGAGCAATCAATATGCAAGAAAACTCACCCCCTTTCCTTGAGGTCAATTTTGTTAAAGAAAGAGAAATCGCCTATCAACGTATTTATCAGCGATCGCCAATAATTTCTA
>JBDKJC010000385.1:0-4585 GCA_039796815.1 Cyanobacteriota bacterium
CATCTGGTATTTCCCGTTTGAGTTTTTCTAGTGTATTAACTAATTCAGAATAGTTTACATCCTGGTAAATTTGAAATTTGGCTGAAAATTGAGTGTATTCAATAAGCTTGTCGAGGGCGTTGGCGTTGGCGAGGGCGTTGGCGAGGGCGTTGGCGAGGGCGTTGGCGAGGGCGTTGGCGTTGGCGTTGGCGTTGGCGTTGGCGTTGGCGAGGGCGTTGGCGAGGGCGAGGGCGTTGGCGTTGGCGTTGGCGAGGGCGTTGGCGAGGGCGAGGGCGAGGGCGTTGGCGTTGGCGAGGGCGATCGCTCTTTTACCTAGATATTTAAAATCTCCATCTGAGGTATCTGTGACTTTTTGTACCCAAACAAGTAAAGTTTGTAGCTTCTCCGTAGCAACATAAGTCTGAATTTGTTGTTCCATTTTTAGCAATAAATCATCAGCCCTTCTTAATCCTGCCAGAATCAAAAACACTTCCCTCCAACGGCGATCGCATAAATATTTGCTAACTAAATCTTTAATGTCAATTTCGTTTTCAATGATATGTAAAGCGGTTAAATATTCTTGCAGAGTGAGATGAGAAAAAGAATAAGTATCTGCTTGTCTTTCGACGATTACTCCATGCTGTAACTCAATTTGTCGCAGAACTTCCCGTCCATCAATATACTTTTCATCCGCTAGCATTTCTCTCAAAGCTGCTTCTATTTGTTTACCTACTGTCCGTCCTGAGAAAAATAAGCAGTTTTCCACAAAATTATCATGAGCAACTTGAGCTAGCATTAATTCTTTACGCTTTGTATCTAGTCCTTGATAAAGCTTTGGACGATAAATTTCTTTAGAAGCATCCCATTCTTCCAGCAAAACTCTCAAAGTTCGCTCGTAAAGAGTAGATCTATTTGTAGGAAACTGACCAGTTTTTTTAAATAGGATACAAATTAAGGTCAGTAACAAAGGAGTTCTGGTTAATTCTTTAGTGGCGTTATGATCGCCACTGTTTAACTTCTCCCAACATTGCTGTCCCCACTCTGGTTGAGAGTGAGATTCAAACCATTTACCGATAAAAGTTTCAATTTGCTTGTCATCAAAATCAGCGATCGCCACATCAGTAAAACGTTGAAAGTTGTCGAAGTTACGATAGGCAGCAATGCGACAAGAAACAATAAAGCGGTTATTTGAGTAGCGGTCAAGTAAATCTTTAATTTGAGTTGTCATCTCATTTAGGCAATCGCTAGGTACTTCGTCCAAACCATCTAAGAGAATTAGCAATTTACCTTTTTCAAGAAGCTTTTCAGTACATTCTTGATATTCAGGTAGACCGCAGTTTTGAAATTCCAAGGCGATCGCCTGAACCAAATCAATTTTTTCCTCTGACCGAAATCTTCTTAGTTCAAGTAAAACAGGAATAGAAGTATGTTGATATTCTCCCTTGCTTTTGCTTTTTAACGCTTCTAGCCCTACTTTCCGCAAAAAAGTAGTTTTACCAGTGCCAGGGTTTCCTAAGACCATCAAATACTGTTCCTGGTTAGCAACCTCAAGCCCTGGACGTTTCTCTTGTTCTGCCGTTTCTCTTTGACGAAATACTTGCTCTTGAGCATCTAGAGATTGATAACTACAAATTATTTCTGCCTGAAAATTAACTTTGGTATAGACAGAATCCAAACTGACAGGCTTACCCATCCCCAAAACTTTGAGAGTCCCGTGTCGCTCTGTATAGTTGGCTATATACTTTTGAGAAATACGGAACAGTAAATCTTGGGCTGCTTTTGTCAAATTTCCTGCACCATCTAGTAATTTAACGCCTGTATTACCAAGAAGCTTGATGCCAGTTTCTGCAACAACTTTACCAATAGCTGTAGCCAAACCTCTAGTAGCAGCTTCCAGAATGGCGGGGTCAAATTCTGTCATAAATAGATTAAATTGATCTGTTTACTAAAATTTAGTCATTACAGCGAGCAATTCACTAATTAACCTCTAATATTTTAAGAATCTGCCTCCTGCCTTCGCACTCCTGCCTCCATTTGCTATAACTGATCTAGTTTTAAGAAGCACAATATGCATGTTCAACGTTGGATTGCCAGAAGAGAACCAAACTGGAAGCGTTTGGACGGGTTACTACAGCGAATAGAAAAGCAAGGGATTAAATCTTTATCTGCCACGGAAATTAAAGATCTAGCTAGCTTGTATCGTTCTGTTTCCGCTGATTTAGCGCGAGCGAGGACTAACAAAGTTGGCAATATTTTGACCCAAGATTTGCAAAAGCTGACGACTCGTGGTTATAACCAAATATATCAGGGTTCTCAGCGTCAGGAATGGCAGCAGGTCAAAGAGTTTTATCTTTGGGGTTTCCCGCAGGTGGTACGGGATACGCGGCTCTGTATTGCGATCGCCACAGTCATTTTTTTTCTGACAGCGATGATCGCCTGGTGGTATGGTTGGCGCGATCCGACTTTTATTGCCATTACTGTTCCTGACAGTATTATCAAGATTGTGGAAGAAGATGGAGAACTCTGGATGGGTTCGATGGTGGGGACTGAACCATTAGCCTCGAGTAATATTACCATTAATAATCTGTCGGTTGCTTTTGGCGCGATCGCTGGAGGCATCACCGCAGGACTCTATACAATATTTGTGATCGCGTTTAATGGCTTATCGATTGGCGCGATCGCTACTTTAGTCGGTAAAAATAATCTGGCTTATCCTTTTTGGGCGTTTGTCTTCCCCCACGGTTCATTAGAATTACCCGCAATTTTTCTTGCTGGTGGTGCAGGATTATTAATCGGTAAAGCGATGGTCTTTCCTGGTCAATATAAACGAATAGATGCTTTGAAAATTAATAGTAGCAAAGCAGCACAGCTATTATTAGGAATTGTTCCGATGTTGATTATCGCAGGAACAATTGAGGGTTTCTTTTCTCCTAGTCCGATCGTTCCCAGTCCCATTAAGTATTTGTTAGGAACAGGTTTATTCTGTTTATTAGTTTTATATTGTTTACGTAAAAAGCCAATCATTCAATCGTAAATGCAATCCTCAAATTATTTAAAGTACTTTACGGCGATCGCGATCGCTTTGAGTTTACAGTTGTCAATTCAGGCACAAACTAAGACAGATAACTCTTTCGGCGATACTACCCAACAATCAGCTTCAGCCTGGGAGAATGCAGTTCTAACTCGTAGTTTAGAGTCTACAACACCAGTAAACGCGATTAAATTTAGTCCTGATGGTCAATTACTCGCTAGCGTCGGCGCAAGTCAAATTACGCTTTGGGATATTAAGACTGGAGAGATTCAGCGCGTATTACCTGGACATTATGCTAGTGATATAAAACTAGAAATTGCCCCAACGGCGATCGCCTTTAGTCCTGACAGTCGTTTTTTGGCAACCTCCACTTGGAGTCAAGGATTACTACGTCCCGATCGAGGAATTATCGTACGCGACGTTACTACAGGAGAAGTGGTGTTAAACCTTGCCGAATCAGATGGCTGTCGGCAAGTTCTGTATGATGTATCTGGCGAAGTTATCTATGGTGCTTGTGGCGAAGGTATAACCGCCTGGAGTTTTCCGAACGGCAAAAAGTTATTTAGCTTTGCTTCTCGATCTGTAGAGGCGATCGCTCTTAGTCCAGATGGTACAGTCATGGCAACGGTAGACGCTAATGTTTCAGGCGGACAACCAGGAGAACAAAAAAATCAGATTAAGTTATGGCAGCTAAATTCGGCAAAACCTAAATTACTTAAAACCCTAGATGGTCATGTAAACGATATTGCTCAACTAGAATTTACGCCAAATGGTCAACAATTAGTCAGCAGTAGTTACGATAGCAAAATTAACATCTGGAATTGGCAGCAGGGAACAGTCTCGAGAAAAACTAACGATCTTTATAGTAATGATGGAGTGTTTAGTCTTAGTGCCAATGGTCAATTAATTGCTGGTAACTTTTATTCTTCAACTATAAGTAGTTTGGTAACAGGATTACCCCTGAAAAATACCCCTAAACTTGGACAAAAAACTAGCATTATGGCTTTTAGTCCTCAAAATCAGATTTTAGCTGGGGTGAATAATCAAATCGACCGTAATTCTTTAATTAACTTGTGGTCAACAGATAATACTCAACCCAAGCAACAGCCTAGTATCAAGGATAATTACCAAGCCATCCCTGTTAATAAATATTGGATCAATCAAGAACACCGCCAAGCAATGCAAATTGCCCAACCTGAGCTGGATAAACCTATTTCGATTGGCAAAGATCCCCAGGCGATCGCTTTAGCTGGATTAGGCTTAAAGGAAGTTGCTGAATCAGCACAAGAAGTTGAGGTTGAATATTCTACTGATGATAAGTTAGCTACCGTAAAGATTACTCAGACTAAGTTAGCTGATGACTCTGTGGCAAGCAGGCGTTATTTAGTTGAATTTGCTCCTTATGCTGAAGAAACTGCTGAAAAATGGCAGATAGTTTGGGCTGGAGAACAGTTTAAATGTCGATCGGGACGTGGACATCAAGACTGGAGTTCAGATTTATGCCTTTAGGAAGCAAAAGAACAAGAGTAAGTAAAGCTTAATTTTACAGATTATTGTAAACTGCTTGGTAGTATC
>JBDKJC010000386.1:0-4561 GCA_039796815.1 Cyanobacteriota bacterium
AATTTGCTTGCAGATGTTTGTCAAAATTAATGAAGGGAAAACAAATATACTTTGTAAATAGAAATCAAAAATCAATATCAATTTTTGAAGCAGGATTATTCTCCTGATTGTTAAGAATATGGGTATACACAGCAGTAGTTTTCGGGTCGCTGTGTCCTAAAAAATCTTGAACTTCCCGCAAAGAAGAACCACTTTGGAGACTCAAAGTCCCTGCGGTGTGACGTAAACTATGGGGAGAAAGACTACGTTCTAAATCACTATGCTTCAAGCCACATTTTTTTAGGTAACTATCAACAATATGACCAATCCCACTTCTAGATAACCGTTGACCGTAACGACGATTAGATAAGGAAATAAATAAAGGAGAAGTTGACGTTAGCTTTTCCTCAGTTGCAACGCGAGCCTGACGATACTGAGATATTTCTGATGCCAAATCTGGTCGTAAAATAACAGTTCTAATGCTGTTTTTACCATCCAGCTTGAGATAATGCTGACCATATGACTCGTTAAGATCTCCCAAATTAGCCCGATACATTTCAATGCTGCGACAACCTTGAAGAGCCATACAGCCCAGTAAAATGCGATCGCGTAATACCTGTACCTTAGTAGTACTCTCTCCCCGAATTTTTAAGGTAGGTAAAATACTATCGATTAATTGCTGTAGCTCTTCTAAGGATAAATAATTAATTGTGCTGCCAATTTCGCGCTTCTCCCGCGGTGCTTTCACCCCAATAACAGGATTTTCCTTGACTAATTTTTCTCCCAAACAAGCAGTATAAAAATGCTTGACAGAAATTAAAGACAAACGGATTGTAGTCGGTGTCTTGGAAGCATCAACTAGGTACTTACGATATTCGAGAATATTGTGCTTGGTAACCAAGGCAGGATATATCTCTTGCTCTTTGCACCATAAACTAAACTGTGCTAGACGATTGCGATAAGTTTTGATAGTATCAAAGCTGGCATTACCCGAAGCAATAGTTAAGCTAAGATATCTCTCAAAACAGTCCCCCATTGCTTTGACGGTGGGTAAAATAGAGACAGTAGCCATAGATCCCTTACCTTGATTATTCAATCCACTACCTTGAGCTAACCGTCGAATTGCCATCCTTTTTCCTTTGCTCCTGCAAAATCAAAAAACCTATTAAATAGAATTAAAATCTTAAAAGAATCTTACAACAGATAAGGTCTGTTATTTACACTAAAAGTTGTAAGATTGATAGGTAGTCAACGCGAATTGGAGCATATTTGGGGTTGTATGTTCTCTCACCACAAGAAGCGGAATTAAGGAATAAATTAGAGCATCAGGTACGTACTGGTTTTGTGCTTAGAGGTCAGGCACTGAGGACTATTAAGCGGTTAAAACTATATCGTGACGGGTACGATAATTTTGAGTCTTACTGCGATGAAGTTTTTGGCTTTTCCATGCTTTATATCGAGCGTTGTATCCGTGCTGCCGAGACTTACTACCAGATAGAAGAATATTTGGAGACTAATAGTCTCAGCGAACCATTACCTACTAAACAATCGCAATTAAGACCGATTTTTCAAGCACATTTAAATCCGATTGAAGCTGGTGAAGTTTGGGTAATGTCAGTTGGCTTGGCGGCAGAGAAAGTACCGCCAAAGGTTATAGTCGAGAAGGCAGTCAAAGCTTACCTTAAGCAGAAGTATCCACCTGTCAACCCTTTGTCTGAGGGCGAAATCTGTCGTATCAAATCGGGAGTCCCAGGCAAACAGAATTGTTGGTGTGTCGTGTCCCAAGTAAGACAAGATGATTGCGTGGTAGATACTTGGGACAGTCAATATACAGTCTCAGTAGATGATTTATCACCCATGAAGCTTACCCGTGGAGAATCAGAACAAATGCTTGTATTAGGAGAAAGAATGACGGCTCTGGCTGAAGTGGGGGAATTAGACGAAGCGGCCATGTGGGTATTACAGGGGTTAGAAAAGCTAAATCGCTCTACTCTTAATTCAATTGAGGAAAGATTGCTTCAATTGCTAGAAGATGAATATTTGGATTATTAAAGGGTCATTTTCTTAAATGTACGCGAAGCTAGTTATTTATCATACCGCTCCGCGACCTGAAGCTAGTCCCTTTAGTAACCCTTCTCTTCAAAAACTTTAGTTATCTTCGCCAAGATCATTAATAGACTTATCATCAACGGTTGGACTTTTGGGGTGGGTAATACGAGTAGCAACTGCCCTTAAAAGTTCGCTTATATCGATATCAGAAGTAGAATGTATCTGAATAACTATTTCTGAAGTCGTTACGTTAGAGCCACCCATTACTACCATTAGCCCCGATTGTCCTAACAACTTTTGCATCAGTTCGGCTTTTTCTTTTGCCGACAGCTGAGAGATTAACGAATCCATGTCATCTGCATTGTTCACCTGGAAAAATTCCTTTACGTTTGTGGAAGAACCATCCATTCTTGCAGCATTAACTTTACTTGTCATCTGTGGTTACACTTACAAGGCACATAAATTATTAACTGGGCATCACTAAACAAAAACCACCCTTAGCATTAAAAAGCCAGGAAAATAAACTGTTCGCCCCCCGCACCATTATTGCATTTTCGCCCCTTTTGTAAACTAAGCAACAAATTTCGGTGACAAAACTTAAGAAGCATTTACTAAATGGTGATTATTTTTTTGATTATGGATCGCTTTCTTAGCAGGAGAGTTCGGTTTGTCTAAACAGTCAGCGATCGCAACTAATAACTGAGAAATTTGAGCAGAATTCATTGTTTCAAGCTGACTGAAATTAACGGCTGAAGAACCCAATCGAACCGACTTTGGATCTAGATCGGCTAAAAAGAAAGAAAATACCTGCTTAGCTCTAGGATCGATGTAAGTTGCGGCATTGATCAGGTCGTTAATCGCTCTACTCGTTAGATCGCTACCTTTGCCTTCAAGAAATAATCCATTTCTGAACTGAGAAATGCGTGAGCTGGACACACCTGAAGCTTCCGCTAGCTCTTTAGCAGACATTCGACAATACTTAATGGTTTCATCTAGGGCTTGATGCAGTAGCATTAACTTTTATTGCAGTTTACTTAATTAAAGGTGAAAAACTAGTTTACGAGTGATAAATTGTAGATGTTAGATAAACGAGTAATTAATTACTTATTCCTAATCATAACATCTGCTTTCTAGACAAATCCATAATATTTGATCTAGCTTGACAGTGGAAAATAGAATGTCAAAAAAATAGACCCGACTTGTTGCTGCAAATCGGGTAGGTAGATGAAACCCCTAAATCAGAGATTGTCATCAAATCAATTACTTAAATTATGACACAGAAAACTCTTTACGCTACCACTACATCAAAACTTTGTGTTTTTACAGCAACTAACTTGTGGCTGAAACCAGATAGGTTTAGCTAAGTAGCCTAGTCAAGACGATTGAAACTATATCTTTAACTAAGACCACTAACCATTATTAAATCTTAAAAAATATTGAGAGAAGTCTCTTCAGAAGAACTTATAACTCACCGAAGAGAACATCTACACTCAATTTCACCTTCAGTAGTCTACACCGGCAAGTACAGACTCAGTGAAAAAACGTATGTCGCCATACGTACAGATTACAAATATCTGGTTGACCACCTGGATAATTTGGTATCTTTCGATGTAGATGATCCTAGCAGTTATGAGGCAAATCTGACAAGAGGCTTTCTCTCAAAAGAGAGATTATGCCAACTACAAAACCACCTAAAATCAATCATTCCCGACTATTACCAGTCTCCCCTATTGTTAGCAAACTGTTAAAATTCTTCAGTCATCACTGGGATTTTATTCTTAAAAGAGAAGGGGAAAGCTGGTTCACCGAGACTAGATATTTATTAAATCCCCGCAATTTTGAGAGCTACTGGCAAGATCCAAAGATTAGCTTGGGCTTGCGTTTTGGTGGGCAAACCAAATTTGGCTGTCTGGATTTGGATGAGAATAGTGCTAATAATCCTCTGGTTAACCCCAAGCGTTACCGCAGACTAATTAAAGTGTTAGGCAAAATCGGCATCAAGCGAACTGTATTAATTCGTTCCAGCAGTAATAAAGGGGTACACGTATTTTTCTTTTTGCCCCTAGGGATAAACAGCTTCAATCTTGCTTGTGCTTTATTTAGAGTCTTGAGTGAGAACGGTTTTGCTATTAAGCCTGGGGAACTAGAAATATTTCCCAACACCAAAAGATATAAAAAGAAAGGTGAGGGATTTTCTCTGTTTAATGGTTTGCGCGTACCCATGCAGCCAGGCTCGGGAGCAACCTTATTAGACCCTCTCACCTTTGAACCACTTCCAGGTGGAGTAGAGGAATTTGTTGAGTTGATGAATAGTTCTGGCGATCGCCAAGACTTCACGTTACTGTCTGAATGCTGCAATACGGCTCGCGATTGGTACTGTAATTTCGCTCTCAATAAACAAAGTCGCACTCAATGGCAAAAAGATCTGGAGTACAGCTTAAAGTTCGGATTTACTAGTTCTGGGCAGACCAACGATATTCTGAAAAATTTGGCTAACTTGGGAAGAGTATTTCATAACTTGAACACAGTGTCG
>JBDKJC010000387.1:0-4560 GCA_039796815.1 Cyanobacteriota bacterium
TATATGTTTTAGCGATCGCGGTTTGATAGTTGTTATGTTATTTTCATCTTTTTATTTATAGTAATTCTCGATCTAAGAATCGCCCTATGTCCTGGCTGAATCTACGTTATCGTCGTTTAGAGCAAATTCAACAGCTTGACCCTATTACCGACCATTGCTTAATCTGCAATTTATTGGCTGGTTACGAATTCCCTTGGGATATAATTCGTTCTCTAGAATTAGCCATGGTCAAAACTTATTGCATTCCTAGTATTTCTCAACTGCTCGATCGCACTGGCGAATTTCGTCACCATACCCAAAAACGCTACGATGATACTGGTTTACTGGTAGCAGAAATTTTTAAATGGGGCTATGCTAGCGATCGCGGTCAAGAGTCTATTCGCAGAATGAATGTAATTCACGAGCATTACCCGATTAGTAATGAAGATTTTCTCTACGTTCTTTCGACTTTTATCTACGAGCCAATAAAGTGGAATGAGCGTTTTGGCTGGCGGTTGTTTAGTGAAACTGAAAAGCTAGCTATCTTTTATTTTTGGCAAGCAATTGGTGAAAAAATGCAGATCGGCGATATTCCTGCTACTTATGATGAATTTGCCCAATATAATCGCAATTACGAACAACAGCACTTTATTTATTCTGATAGCAATCGTCGCGTTGGCGAATCAACTGTTAATTTGTTCCTCAGTTGGTTTCCTACATTCAGCCGTCCTGTACTGAAACCATGCGTTCATGGGATATTTGATGAGCTAACTCTGAGTGCTTTTGGTTGGTCTAATCCTCCTGTTTTTATACGTAACTTAGTAGAAAATAGTCTTAAGTTACGTGGTCATGTCTCCAAATGGCTTTTACCGAGAAGAAAACCTGATTTTTTTACTGATAGTAAGTTGAGAAGTTATCCTCATGGTTACAAGCTAGACGACCTAGGCCCTACAAAAATGCTAGCCAAACTGAATCGTCTTCCAAAAAAGGAGTAATAGTTGTGGTGTTGTTAGGCTATCTTGTTCAGTCTTACGATCTATTGATTTCACAAGTAAAACAAAATAGCGATCGCGGTTTAAAGAAATCTTACGGGTATCAGCATCAAGATAGATCCAACAGATAGTTACTTTGCTTACAGCGATCGCCCTGTGCTTTTTTTGATTTCTCCGTTAGAAGACGTGGCAGATGGATTACCCAGCCAACCCTGCTCTTTAAGTCGTTTCCACGCTTTTTGTAAATGACTATGTTTAAATAGTTTGCGCTTTCTTTCATTCCATTTTTGCACTAGCGCGATTGCTCTTTCACAATCATCTGCTGCTTGAGTATCCTCTCTCGTAGCTATCCAGTGAATTGTCGCTAGCATTTCCATTCCATAAGGAGTTTCAAAACCAGTAATTAAATTACTGACTCTTTCTAATCGTTCATTAACCTCAGGATGTTGTTCTAGAAAAATATGGGCTGCTTTACTTCCCTCTGGTAAAACATACATTTGCGATCGGCCAGTTCGATCTCCATAACCGCGAATAAAATGCCCATCTAATCTTTGTAAAACATGATTGAGGTTATTAGCATAAGGGCCAAATCGATGTTTAACATAGCGCAGTCTTAAATGTTCTCCTGCCTCTTGAAGAAAATAGGCAAGTTTTTGAATTTCTAGCTTTGTTAGTTTATATCCTGGAAGTTCATAAAGTTCTAATAAGCGTATTAATAGAGCGCGAGCAATAGTCATGTCAGCAGGCTTATCTGTAGCGACTTTAATTTTATCGGCTACAGGTACGTTTCCTACTTCAAAAATTACTACTCGAACATCTGATAATTCAGCAAAAGAATTAACAATCATGGGTTTTACCTGCGCCCAATCCAATCCACCATTACCACATCCAAGAGGTGGAATGGCGATTTCTTTAATGTTAAGTTGCTTTACTTGTTCAACCAAAGCTTTTAATCCAGATTGAATATCTTCTATTTTTGATTTCCCTTTCCAATGATTTTTAGTAGGGAAGTTGATGATGTATTTGGGGAATAGTTTACCTGTGGAAGTTGTAAACATTCGTCCTGGTTGAACTTCTTTATTATCACAAGCTTTTTTATATTGCTTGAAGTTTTCGGGAAATGCCTGTTTGAATTGCAAAGCAATACCTTTGCCCATGACACCGACACAGTTGACTGTATTAACGAGGACTTCGATATTCTCTTCTAGGAGGTTACCTTGCTTAAATTCAATCATTTTCTTTCTTTAGCAATTTTGAACATATTATATGTATTTAGTATTCATGTACTTATATTTTAACCTCAGTAGTACCACTGAGGATATATTTTCACAGAAGGTTGATATTTTTGATTTTGTAATATTTTTTCAACTTTTATTTTGATGTCGTCATTTATAACACCAATTTCTTTAACTAGTGTCCAAGGACAAAACTGATGTACCAAAAATTCTGCTTGTCTGCGACACTTACGATTAGGATCATCTGGAATATCAAACCAAAAATTTGATTTCATTAATTCCCAGTCAATTACACGATTTAATAAGTACAAATCGTTATAAAAATCAGAATAATCCATCACTGCATGACCATCTGTATAAACAAAAGCCAAGTTTAAATTGGCGATCGCTTCTATCTCTACAACCAAATGAATAATCAAATTTTGACCATCCCGATAACCTTTTACGTTGCCTTTATTAATGGTGTAAAGCATCGGTGAACGAGGCGAAAAATAAAAAGGTACGTAGTCATGCAATACTCCGCCTGCACCACATAGAACACGTTTTATAGCTCTTCTATTTTGGATTTGTTCGTAAGCGATATTTGTATATCTAGCTTGTTGTTGTTTGAGCATACTACAAGCAATTAATCCGCCTGAGTTAATAATTGAAGAGAGATTATCAATATGGGTGATATGGTAAATCGGAGTAGGCATTACTACAGAAGTTTCTGATTTTCTGCCGATATGGTATCTTCTTTTGCAATAACCTCAAAGTAATTTTTTAAAGCGAATATTGAGCAAATAGATGTATGAGCGATCGCCCTATCAACCTCAACCAAACAGAAGCTTTTGCTCAAATTTTGCCCTCTGCACCTCAATTATCTAGTCATCAAATTGGTTGGTCGGATTTATTCTTGGCATACTATCAACAGTATCCTGGTTGTGAATCTCCCAAGTCTACTTTTCGGCAACACGCATTAGAATTTATCGATCCTGGTTTTGCATCTCCACACGAACGTTATGTAGAAGGACAACACCTTGCTTATCGCCTTCAAGGAGGAGAAACTTGCTTTTGTCCAGCCAATACAAGCCACTGGACAAAGTGGGATGAGCCATTAAGTTTTACAGTAATTACTTTTGAGTCAGATTTATTTACTCGTATCTCGCGACAAATGTACAATTGCGATCGCTTGGAATTAAGACCTCAATGGCAAGTATTCGATCCAACTATTCAGGGAATTGTCCAAGCTTTAAAAGCTGATTTAGCAGCTAATTGTCCCGCAGGAAAGATATATGGAGAATCATTTGGAGCATCTCTGGCGGTTCACCTAGTTAAACATTTCTCTGTTGTTTCTTTAAAGAGCAATTATTCTTCAGAAGCTTTATCTAACGTTAAACAGAAAGAAGTCTTAGATTTTATTGAAGCTCATCTGGATACAGATATTTGTTTGGAAGATTTAGCCAAGATTGCAGGAATTAGTAAATATTATTTTTGTCGTTTATTCAAACAAGCGATGCAAATTCCACCTCATCAATACGTTGTTAGGCGTAGAATTGAACGAGCTAAGGAATTGCTTAAATATTCTAATCTGACAACTGTTGAAATAGCTTTAGCTTGTGGTTTTGCCCATCAGAGTCATCTGAGTCGTCATTTTAAACGTATTGTGGGCATCTCGCCTCAAAAGTTTCGCGATAGTTGAGTCTATTCGTCATTAACAAGACAGACACAGCATAAAATATTGATGTCCTTCTAGAAACATTCCACAATGACAGTCGTTGCTTTTGACTTAGATGGAACATTAAGTAATCCATCTGAAGGTATTACAGCTTCAATCAACTACGCATTAGAGAAAGTTAATACGCCAAGAAAAAATCCAATTGATTTAACTCATTATATTGGACCTCCTTTAAATGAAATATTTTCCGAACTGCTTAATACAAAAGATACAAAAGTTATTGGTCAGGCAATTTCATACTATCGAGAGCGATATTTTTCCATTGGATACAGAGAAAATGTTTTGTATCAAGATATAGAGGAAATGTTAGAAATTTTAGCGACGCAAGGACTAAAATTGTATGTCGCAACATCAAAGAGAACTGATATTGCCGAATCCGTAGTTAATTATTTTGGGTTACAAAAATATTTTATACAGGTTTTGGGTTGTGGGCTTAAACGAAAAAAACATGAACTGCTAGAAGAAATAATTAAGCTAGAAAACAATAGAAAACTTCTAATGATAGGCGATCGCTCTTACGATATACTCGCAGGGAAAGAAGTTGGGGCTAAATGTGTAGGAGTTCTTTGGGGATATGGTAGTGCTGTTGAACTAAAAAAAGTAGGAGCGGATATACTTGTACAAAACACTCAAGAAA
>JBDKJC010000388.1:0-4553 GCA_039796815.1 Cyanobacteriota bacterium
AAAACTGCTGGTATAGCCACTCTCTCTAGTCTGGCTTCACCCATAAAATCTCTGGCACAAAAAAATAGTAGTTCTACTGCATTGCTAGCCCAAAATAACTCTAGCGATCGAGTAGGAACTTTGGAAGTTGTCGCCGAATTACCTATTAGACCTGCTTTGGTTACAGTCAATCGTCAAGGGCGAATCTTTGCCACGGTTCATTGGTTTGATCGCCAAGAACCACAAGTCATCGAGATTACAGGACGCAAAGAATACAAGCCATATCCTAATGCTAGATGGAATCGGGGTTTTGGACAGGGAGAAGATGCTTTCGATCAGCCATTGGGAATTTTAGTCGATGCTAAAAATCGGCTTTGGACAGTTGACTGTGGTGTTTTCCCAACTCTCGAAGATGGTCAACCACCTTTATCCAATCGTTCTCCGCGCTTACTTGCCTTCGATACGGAGACTGGAGAAAATGTTTATAATTTAGCGTTGCCAAAAGATACTTGCCCACCAGGAACATATCCACAAGATTTAGCGATTGATGAAGTGAATGATTTCGCTTATTTGGCGGATATCGGCGGAAGTGGGAAACCTGCGATCGCAGTTGTTAACTTAAAAAACGATCGAGTTCGTCGCTTTGAAGCCTATCCTTCTTTGAGCGCAGAAAATGTAGACTTGATGGTTGAAGGAAAACAGCTAGTTTTTCCAGATGCAACTGGCAAGTTTGTTCCTGCACGAATAGGTATTAATCCAATTACCTTGTCTGAGGACAATGAAACAGTTTTTTTTGGAGCAATGTGCGGTCTGGGATGGTATTCAGTTTCAGCACAACTCTTGCGAGATAATGCTGATGATTCGACCATTGCAGCAGCTATTCAAAGAATTGCCAATAAACCTGTTTGCGATGGAGTGTCAACCGATGCAGAAGGCAATCATTTTTTAACCAATTTGGGTGAAAATGCGATCGACCGTATTGATGCTCAAGGGCAGTTAACAAGGCTTGTTCAAGACGATCGCTTGATTTGGGCAGACGGTGTGCGTTTTGGCTTGGATTCATGGCTGTATATCTCTGTAAATCAACTTAATCGTAGTCCTTTATTTAGCGGTGCTGGCGAACAGGGAAAACCGCCTTACACCATCATGCGTGTCTGGACTGGAACAAAAGGGATTGTAGGTAGGTAAGGGAGTTCAACTACGTTAAGAGCAGGAGAGCAGGGAGCAAGGGAAAAAATTAATAGCGATCGCTATTAACTAATTTTTGTAAATAAACATTTGGAGAAACTATGACAAATCAACCATTAACTATCGTTGTGCGATTCAAAGCCAAACCTGGAATGGAAGCAAAAGTCAAACAGGATCTAATCGACATGATTGCCCCAAGTCGTGCTGAATCAGGTTGTATTACTTACGAGCTGCATCAAGATACTCAAGACTCTTCTGTCTTTGTCCTCTACGAAATTTGGCAGAGTCAAGCAGCCCTTAATTTTCACTTAGAAACACCCTATTTCAAACGCATTAAAAAGGCATTTGAAACAACCCTAGCCGAACCATTTGAAGCCACTTTTTTAGAGAAGATTGACTAGAAAAAAATTATGCAATACAAACTTTTAGGTAATACAGGATTAAGGGTTTCCGAACTTTGTCATCGCAAATCAATTAAACAACACATATAAATTAGCAACAAGAAAAACAATTATGAGCAAAGTTAAAAATATTGTCTTGGTTCACGGTTTTTGGGCGGATGGATCTTGTTACAGTGAGATAATTCCCACGTTGTTGGCGGAAGGCTACGAAGTTATTGCCGTTCAAAACCCACTGACTTCTCTAGCTGATGATGTTGCTGCGACAAAAAGGGCTTTAGCTCGCATAGAAGGTCAATGTATTTTGGTTGGTCATTCATGGGGGGGTTTTGTTATTACCGAAGCTGGAAACGATGAACAAGTTTCTGGCTTGGTTTATATCGCTGCCCTTGCTCCTGATGCGGGTGAAACGCCGATAGATATGTTGGGCAAATACGAAACAGCACCAGCGTCACAGTATTATCAAGAACAAGACGGCTTTCTTTGGCTTGCTAAAGAAGGTGTACAAAAAACTTTTGCTGAAGACCTTTCTCCAGAAAGATCGGCGTTAATTTATGCAACTCAAGCAGCACCATCTAAATCTGTTTTAGAAGCAACAGTAAATTCTCCAGCATGGAAGAACAAACCAAGTTGGTATATCGTCGCCAACAAAGATCGAACTATTCCACCAGATTTACAACGTGATTCATCGAAAAAATTGGGCGCAACAACGACAGTAGTAGAATCAAGCCATGTCCCAATGATTTCTCACCCGAAGGAAGTTCTGAAGATTATAAGAACCGCTGCCAATTCTTGACTAAAAGTTACGGTTAATATTGCTTATGTAGGTATTGTTGTTGGTACGATCGCTAGTTATGAATAAAATTAGTCAAGCGATCGCGTTTTGACTACGGAATTTGGCAGAGTCTAGCAGCCCTCGATTTTCACTGGGAAACAACCTATTTCAAGCGTATCAAAGAGGCATTTGAAACAACTCTAGCCGAACCGATTGAAGCTACTTTTTTAGAGAAAATTGACTAGGCAAAAATTATGAAATTTCAAAATAAAATTGCCCTTGTAACTGGTGGCAATTCTGGAATGGGTCGTGCTGCTGCGATCGCTCTAGCAGAGGCTGGAGCAACCGTAGTTGTTAATTTCTTGAACTCAGAAAAACGATGCGAAAGCAAAACTGGGGAAGAATCATCAACATACAGCAGGAGTCAGGAGTCAGAAGTAAGTTGTTGCTCAATTGTCTTTGTCAGTGGAGTTTGTTTATTTCCTGTATGTTTAGTTGTCACGGTTTCCATGAGGACGATCCAGCATTCATCTTCAGCGAGCGGATTGTGCATCATTCCTTTGGGTACTACACAAAAATCGCCTTCTTCGAGTTCTACTGCATGATTTTCAAACTGAATAATTAAACTTCCTTTGACAACATGGAACATCTCATCTTCATGGTCATGTTTATGCCAAACCAATTCGCCTTTAAGCTTCGCAACCTTAATATATTGATCGTTAACCTGAGCAACGACTTTAGGCGACCAAAACTCGGTGATGCTCAAAAGTTCATTCTCAAAATTTTTGGCAATTTGCATCTGACTTCTTCAACTCGAAATAACTGCGTAACTCTACCCCAACTTAACACAAATTAAATTGCCGATATTTCTAACGCTAAAGTAGAGATTTTGCCAGGTTCTCATCTTTACTACATAGAAGATCCAGATGAATTCAGCCAAGCTGCGATCGCTTTTTTAAACGCTGAATAATTGAGATTCGATCTTAGAAGAATTGTAAAGAGGTTTTATATGAAATTTCAAAATAAAGTTGCCCTCGTAACTGGAGGTAGCTCTGGTATGGGACGTGCTGCTGCGATCTCCTTTGCTAGAGAAGGAGCGAAGGTTGTAGTTGCTGCTAGACGAGAAGAACAAGGACAAAAGACTGTTCGACAGATTACTGAAGCTGGCGGTGAAGCTATTTTTATCCAGACCGATGTTTCTAAAAGCGAGGAAATTGTTGCTTTAATCCAACAAACGATCGCAACCTATGGTCGATTGGATTGTGCTTTCAACAATGCAGGCACAGAAGGCGTGTTTGCACCTATTACTCAACTGACAGAAGCCGACTGGGAACACACTATAACAGTCAATCTTAAAGGTGTTTGGCTGTGCCTGAAATACGAAATCGAGCAAATGCTAAAACAGGAAAGTGGAGGCGCGATCGTCAATACTTCATCTTGGCTAGCAAAAGGCGGACTAGTAGGATCGACAATTTATTCTGCTAGTAAAGGCGGACTAGATGGGATGGTACGTCCAGCAGCTTTAGAGTATGCCAGCCAGAACATTCGCATTAACAATATCAATCCTGGCATCATCGATACTGAAATGTTTCGTCGCTTTTTTCATCTAGAAGATGAGGGGGCAAAACCATTCTTGAATCACATTCCAGCGCAACGGTTTGGCACTTCAGAAGAGGTGGCAGAAGTAGCAATGTGGCTTTGTTCGGATGCTGCATCTTATGTTACGGGACAAACTCTCTCAGTAGATGCTGGTTATGCTATTCCAGGACACCGCTAAACTTTTAGATCGATGGAAATGACTAATTAGTAATCATGCTGAGGATTCTGACTTTGAGCGCGCTACTAACACTTACAGCTTATTTCATCCCAACAAACATAACGACGCAAGCTTCTTCAGTAGATAAAGCTTCTGTCAAATCATTAAACTCAATTGAGCTACCTGCCGATTTTCAATATCCTAACGGTATTACCAACTCTAGGGATGGAAAGCTTTACGTCGGTTCTATTACCAGTGGTCGTATCCTGCGCATTTCTCCTAACGGCAGCATTAATACACTGTTTCCAGGTAATGAAGTAGTGTTTGCAGCTACCAGTTTACGGCTTGATGAACAGCGCAACATTCTTTGGGGAACTTCCCCCGATTTTCTGGGAACTGTTAATTCTGAAGGCGAAACTATTCGTCGTCCCAATCGGATTTTTGCGATCGATACTCG
>JBDKJC010000389.1:0-4545 GCA_039796815.1 Cyanobacteriota bacterium
GCGATCGCCCATTTTCCCATGTCTCAATGGCGCAAGTTACTAACTCGTCATGCGGAAAATTCGCCAGATTTGCTCAATTATGCCCCTGATGCTGCGGGATATTTCCCCTTAAGAGTAGAAATAGCTAATTATCTAGGACTTTCTCGTGCGGTGCGCTGTACTCCAGAACAAATAATTATTGTTAATGGCTCTCAGCAAGCATTAGACTTAATGGCTCGTCTGGTATTAGATCCAGGAGATTGGGTGGCAATGGAAGATCCTGGATATCTGGGGGCGCGTCACTGCTTTATGGGACAATTTGCCCAAATACAGCCCATTCCTGTAAATTCAGCAGGATTAGACGTATCCGCTTTGAGTAGTTACCAGCAATTTAAATTGGTTTATGTGACTCCTTCCCATCAATTTCCTACAGGGGTTACCATGTCTTTATCTCAGAGAATAGCACTCCTCCAGTGGGCAGAACAAACCAATACTCTAATTATCGAAGATGATTATGACAGTGAATATCGTTATGAATCCCAGCCGATTCCTGCTCTACAAGGAATGGATCGCGCTCAATCAGTAATTTATATTGGAACTTTCTCGAAAATTCTCTTCCCATCTCTGCGTATTGGCTATCTAGTTGTTCCTCCTGATTGGATTCCCATTGTCAGTAAAGCCAAGTGGTTGTGCGATCGCTTTTGTCCAATTTTAGAACAGTATGCTCTGACGGATTGGATTAAGTTAGGACATTTTGACAGACATATTCGGCGAATGCGATCGCTATATAATCTCCGTCGTCAGGCATTAATTAAAGCTTTTGAACAATATTTTGGCGACAGGGTAACTATCATAGGGGCAAAAGCAGGTATGCACGTCATGGTCAGAATTGCCACCCGTTTATCAGATGAGCTGGTGATCCAAAAAGCAGCAGCAGAGGGACTCGGCTTAATTAGTGCTAGGGGATATTATTTGCAACCACAACGTCAAGGGGAGTTTATCTTTGGTTATGGTCAGTTAAGTGAAGAACTAATTGAGGAGGGTATTTTTAGACTATCGCAGATATTAAAAGATTAATACTAATAGCAGTGAAGAGCGATCGCTATAACTAGAAACCCTACCATAACTGTCGGAGATCGCTCATTTGATGTAGTGAGAAATGCGATCGCAGATTTGTTAGTTTATATTTCTTTTTTTTTGAATAAGCTATGATGCTGACTTCCGCCTTGTGTAATACATCAGATTTGGCGAAAGTGACCTACTTTAAATTCAGCGATCGCTTCTTCGGCTATAGCCTCTAATTTACAGTCTTTTAGACAAAGGTGATTATTGCGATGTCAGCCTATAAGCCTAACCAACCTCGCAAAGATTGCTCAAGTTGTTCAGCATCAACCTTAACCAACTGACCAATCACTTTTATCACCAAACTTTGATGTACTGTGTACACACCTCTTTTGACTGCGGTTGCAACGTTCAATCCAGCAGCAGTCCACTCAGACAACGCAAACTCTCCTGACAGCAATGAACTTATTTTGCTTGTCAAGGGGGTTATAAGAATGTCTTGAGATGGGTGTGACCTACTTACAATCACAGCAGGTCTTACCTTTGAACTCGATAAATCTGAGAAGGGATATCGCACCAAAATGACATTATGCTTAGAGTAGCTGGGCATAGACATCATCCTCGGCATTGTCCCAAACGGCATCAAGGGATGGTTGACTTGCTTGATGCCAAAACTCAGTTTCATCATCAGGTAGCACAGTCACCAGAACCCTTACCCCTTCTGGGAGTTCTGCTGACTCCAATAACTCGATTTTTCCCTGCTGAACTGTAGCCCACAGTGTTTTAAGCATATCAACCCTTAGCGTTAACTGGAATCTTTCCGTATAACAGATTTATTTAGAATATTGAACGGAATTTTTTGTGTTTAATTATCATTATGGTCTAAAAGATAATAAAACCAAACTAATTATTGCGATTTATTGCTATTGTTAGAAAATACTTTTTTGATATTTTTCTTCAAATTGTTGCATTTCTCTAATCATTTCTTTACTACTGCGGAGATAAGTAACAAATAATAAAATAGAAAAAGCCAAAACTATTACGCCAATTTCACTACTGGCAAATGTATCATAGACACCGTGTAAAATTGCTGATATAGCTACTCCAATGAAAATGATAGGATTTTTTCTAGAAGGATTAATAGCTGCTAATCCTATGAAATAACCGACAATTCCTGCCCAAATAGCATGAATTAATGGTAAAGAAATAAAACGAACTGTAGTCAGTAATATATGACCACTTGCATCAATACTGCCAAAGGAAAAACCAGCAGCATAGATCAAAGAATAATGAACTCCTTCGGCGATCGCAAATCCCAACCCTGACATTGAACCATAAAAGGCTGGAGTCAGTGGTTCTTCCAATTTACCAGGTTTGAGCAAGAAGAAATAAACTGGAAGACCTTTGCATAATTCTTCTAATACACCAACTCCTAATATATAACCCATCAAATTATATATTACATTGGAATTATCTGTAGCAGCATAAAGAAAGCTGAAAGGAGGTATTTGTTGGACAAAAATTAATAAGGGAATACCAATAAGTGCAGTAAAAAAGACACATTGTAAACTAGTTTTTAGCGAAAATTGAGTTGGTTTGATGAGATTATATAAAACAATTCCCCAAATAAAAGCATAATAGATGCCTAGCATCCAAGCTATATCTTCCAAACTGGCATCAGAAGAAGCAAACGAGCTAATCGCCAAAGGAAATAAACCAAAACACAGTAAAAGCTTGACCAGATTACTACGATATAAATCGGGATTGAAAACTTGTTGATATGGAAAAACTGACTTGAATTCAAATGTTTGTAATGCTTCTATAAATTCATTTTTATTTATTTCTTTGTTTGATTTGTCAGATCTGTTAGATTTTTTAGAAAAGTCTGAATTTGAATTGCTGGTTTTTGCCTGTGGTTTTACTGTTTCTATTTCTAACTCTTGATTCCACTCAGGAAAAGTTTCTCCTATTTTTTGCCCATAAAGTACTATTTTAGTGATTAAATCTGTTTCCAAGTCAGTTATAGTTTTATGAATTATAGCAGCTATTTTTTGCTGCTCTGGTAATTTTTCTGCTTCTAAAACCAGCTTTAAACAATTATCTTTTCGTTCATATTTAGCTATTTTTTCCTGCTCTAAACTATCTTCAATCAAATTTGCGATCGCTAAATCATCACCTTGTTTTGCAAGTTCAACTGTATGGTTATCTGTCATACTTCAATAAAAATATTAAAGAACTTTTTAACTGATAGCTTGCACAACTTTTAAATTGCTTTTATCCAAACTGAGATTAGTTTACCAGTAGATCTCTGCGCAAAAATCAATTGAAATCAAAAATTAATCCTTATTTTTTATTTCCTGACACTTAATTGGAATTATGCAAGAAGTTTAACGTATTGTACAAATATTTCCTGAAACAGTGGGAAAATTGGCGTTCAGAGTCGATTCCATCAATTCTGCTAATCTACTGTTTAACGTGAGCGTCCAAAGATTGAGAACTCATTTTAGGATGTATAGATGTATATAAGGTATAACTGAAATAACTTTTTATTTGAAATATGGGCAGATATATCCTACCTAAAGTTCAGCCTACTGTAGCTTGGGAGCATAAGTTTCAGGTGATTACTCCCAGCAAAGCGATCGCTTCTTATCTTAAAGTTCCTCACTATAGTTTAGAAAGCTTGACCCAGAATATTGTTCGTCGTCGAGGAATCGCAGTTGCTTCGGCGCTATTGAGTCGGCGTTTATTACAGAATGCGGTAAGGGAGGTAGTTGCGACTAAAGATCCTGAAGGGACAGCTAAAGCTTTTTTAGCTACCATCAAAGATTTGTTTCGTAGTGGTATCGATCTAACTAAGTTACAAGCAAGTTTAGATCCCAGAATCCAACAGTTGGGTAATTTGGCTACTGCTTATCAAAATCAGTTAAGACTGGTTAAACGCATCGATGCAGCAGAATTATATTGGCAGGGTGCAAGAGATATTACTTACCAGAAAGCTTATGCTTTTTATGGTTATTTTACGCCTGGTCAAGATGAACTAGCCTTAATTAATGCGATCGCTGGACAAGATAGTATTTTAGTCTTACCCTTTGATGATTTATATCCGAAAAATCAAGAGGCTTTAGGTTGGTTACAGTCTCAGGGATGGGAATTGTTAGCTAATACGTCGGCAGCAACTAGAGGAATTAATCATCAGCTACAACAGTGTTTTAAGCAGACATCACCTTTGCCTCCGTCGGTAAAGCTAAATGTCTTTTCTAATTTAGAACAAGAAGTACGCGCAGTATTAACTCAGGTAAAAGTTTTACAGTCTCAAGGAGTTACTGCTCAAGATATTGTCTTGGTGACAAGAGAAGCGCAATTATACGGTGAGACTTTAATCGATCTTGCCTGGGAATATAATTTACCCGTACAGGTATCCTATGAAATTCCTTTAGAGCAAACTCGTCTTGGTGCTTGGCTCAAACTATTGCTGGAGGTTATTCGAGATAATTTTCCTTTCGA
>JBDKJC010000390.1:0-4544 GCA_039796815.1 Cyanobacteriota bacterium
ACCATAATAAGGATCTGGTATTTCCTTGTCGGCTTTTGACCTAGCGAAATCGCAGATCAGGCGGACTTTGTCTTCGTACCTGCCTTCGCGATCCAAATATAAAATATCTTGATAATTTTCTCGATCCATCGCCAAGATTAGATCGAAGCTTTGTAAGTCGATTGGTTTTAATTGTCTAGATTGTCCGATTAACTTAAGTCCTCTTTTCTTCGCAGCTACACTCATACGTCGATCTGGTGCTGCACCAACATGATATCCAGATGTTCCTGCCGAATCGCAAATAATTTTCGTTGATAAACCAGCCTCGAAAACCAGGTGGTTCATAATATTTTCTGCTGATGGTGAGCGACAAATATTACCCAAACAGACAAATAACAATTTATAGGTCATAAATAATTAAAGACAACCGACTCGATCGTCTGGTTGCTGATGATATGTTTAATAATTTCTGCTTTGGTAAATGTACCACAGAGTTATATCTCAAGACTGACAGAACAAACTTAACAGTTTAAATAACAATTTTTGACGACCAATGGGGAAAGATATAGCCGTACAAAATTAGCGATGGACAATTAGGGCAATCGGCTTTATGGGCAAATAGGTAGTAGATAGTAGATATTGATAAATCCATTTAGGTTAAGCATTAGCTGCCGATCTGGCTAAAAAATAATGAGCGATCGAGAAAATTTTAGTTAAAGATTTCCAGTTATTTAGATACCTGTGATAGAACATTAGGATTAAAGATATGCTGCCAGGTGGCCACTGAAAAGAAGTTTTATTTGTACCGAATTATTCGACGCTGAGATATTTAAGGCGATCGCTCTCATCTATTTATAATTAATTAGTAGGAAAGTAGTTGCATGTTTAAGTCTAAAGTCAAACCACGTCCCATGTTTACACCCCGCCGACGATTGCGCCGACGTTTTTCTGTGTTGAGTGCGATCGTCACTGTCGGGCTATTTCTGCTATCTTTAGAGCTGTTAACGCGAATTTTTTTCGATCTGGCTGGCAATCAAACTGAGATTGCCCAAATAGACAAATCGAATCCAATTGATGCCTACAAATTAGATTTCAAATCAGCAGCACTCGAAAAGCGAGCTAAAACATCAGACTCTTTGTTGGCTAAAAGCAATATGTCTTTAGGATATAGTCTGGTAGAAAATCAGCAGCACCAATTCTGGGAAATTAATGCTCAAGGTTTTCGCGATCGCGATGATCTTCCTCTAGTTAAACCCCAAAATGAAATTAGAATTTTCTTATTGGGTAGTTCCACTGCTTTTGGTTACGGTAGTTCGAGTAACTTTAAGACAATTAGCGATCAGTTGGAAATTCGTCTGCAACAACGTCTAGAACAACAGCAGGCTACTCCTGAAATTTATCAATCAGATTTGCCACTTACCGACAAAGCCAAACAACCAAAAAACTTGGCAAATCCACCTCAAACTAAACAACAAAAAAACTTAGCCAAGCCACCCAAAATCAAACCTGGCAACTACCGTATTATTAATGCTGCTGTTCCTGGTTATACTTCAGGCAATGAGTTGGCACAGATTGCTCTACAGGTGCTGAAATATCAGCCTGATTTAATTATCATGTTAGATGGCTATCAAGACTTAATGCTGCCAAGCGATCGCAAAGCAGCTCAAATTCCTCTAAGTAAAATTGCTCAAGACGAGCAACCTGATAGCTTAGGTACTTATCTAGATCGACTAATTGAACCCATCCTTAAAGAAAGTTATTTGGCGAAGGTAACTGCTAAATACTGGGACAAATCACAACCCGAAGATGTTAAAGCAGATTTTCTCCTGGATGAGCAGACTTCTAATCTAGTCAAACATCTACCCCAAAACAAACCAGAACTGGAAAGAAGAATAGCTCGCTATGTGGAACATCAAAAACAAATTCTTAATTTGAGTACCGCAGCACAAGTACCCTTATTAATTGCAATCCAGCCAGAAATTACAGGACGAAATCCCAGTAAATTAAATTCTCTTGAAGGAGAAATTATCACCGAACTAGGTAGAACCTATATTGAGAGAGTTAGAAAAGACTATCCTGCCTTTACTAAAGCTGCTTTCAAGCTGGCACAATCCTATCCCAATAATCTAAAAGTCCTAAATTTATACAGATTGACCGATAAATATCCTTCCCCTAGTTTTATCGATTCAATTCATCTTAGTGAAGTAGCTAACGAAAAATTAGCCGAACAACTTTACTATGGCATTGCTAGTATCCCGAAAATGCAGCAAAAACCTCCCTTAGCAAAACCCTTACAGCCTGTATCTGCTAAAGATAGTCAGTAAACTAATAGCACGTTGCGCAGAAGAAATTGTGAGTGGCGAGTAAGTAATATTTAGAGTTTTAAATTTATTGTTCACTGTTCATTGTTCACTGATAATTGTTTTTTTCCTAGCAGAGATAGACTTAGCTTCGATAAAAATATTTTGAATCTCCGAGTGCCGAGTTCTAATAGAACTTTCCAGGCGTTCAACGGCGATTTCTAATTCTTCGGTTTCGAGATCATCGATAAAGTTAATTTCTAGGTTGAGTAGAATCTCTTGAGGACCAAAATGAAGGGTCAGAAGCTTGATCACATTTTTGACCGCAGGATCGCCATTAATAATTTTTCTAATGCTGGCAACGGTTTCTGCCGTTGCCCCTTCCCCAATTAACAAACCTTTACTTTCGATCGCCAGTAATAATGCAACTCCGCACAAAATTATGCCAATCACAATCGAAGCTACTCCATCTAGATAAATATTACCTAGTAAATGCCCACTCAATACCCCTAAAAAGGCAACAAATAGACCAACTAAAGCAGCTGTATCTTCAATCAAAATTGTAAAGACAGTCGGGTCTTTACTGTCACGAATTGCTTGCCAAAAGTTAGCTTCATTTTTACTTACCAAAAATTCCTGTAGCGCCACATTCCAAGAATAACCTTCAAAAATCACGGCTAACCCCAGCACCCCATAGCTCCAACGAGGATCGCTCAAGGGTTCAGGATGGCTAATATGTCTAATTCCCTCATAAATTGACATTCCTCCGCCAATGGCAAAGATAAATAAAGCAACAATTAAAGTCCAAAAATAAAGCTCTAATCCATAGCCAAAAGGATGAGTATCATCTGCTGGTTTTTTACTTAGGCGCAATCCCAATAACAACAGCAACTCATTTCCTGTATCTACTACAGAATGAATTCCTTCTGAAAGCATAGCCGAACTTCCTGTAATCGAAGCAGCAATAAATTTAATTATGGCGATCGCAAAATTGGCTGTCATCGCTGCATAGATGGTTTTTTTGGCTGAACCAGACATTATTACTCTAAAGGTATTTTAAAAAAATTATGAGGTAGAAAATCTGCAATCATATTAAGCTTTACTTGTGTGTAAGCGTAAAGTGTCAATGCGCAACACGCTTTAAGCAGATGAACTACGTAAATTGTTATGTATCGTAAGAATGTATAGCTCTGTAGGTTTGATAAACTTGACGTTGAAGTTTAATGGCTCTTATTTGTATGTAGTCATCAAACCCAAAAAATTAAGAAAGTTGCCTCTGGTATTTTTCTTGATGAAAACAACATAAAAATTCATTTTCAGGAGACTAATCAATTATGGTTCAACGAGGTTCTCAGGTCAGAATTCTTCGTCCAGAATCCTATTGGTATAACGAAGTTGGCTCAGTGGCATCGGTAGATCCAAGCGGTATTCGCTACCCTGTAGTCGTGCGCTTTAACAAGGTTAATTATGCAGGCGTAAACACCAATAATTATGCAGAAGCAGAATTAAAGGAGGTCAGCCCTCCTGCCAAAAAAGCAGCTAAAGCACCCGCAGCCCAAAAAGCTCCATCTAAAGATAAATAACCCAAAGAAGCTTAGTTTTGGTTTTAAATTAGCTTGCCTAACATTCTCCCTCGGTAGCCAAGTCTTACTGAGGGTTTTTAACATTGAACAGTGAACAGTGAACAGTGAGCAGTGAGCAAAATTACTGTTTATGGCATAAGAAAGGGACAGAAACAAGTTCTCCCCTCGCTTCACCAACTTTAACCTGTAGACCTTCTCCGCCAGCTTTGGTGCGGATATAGCCTAGCCCAAAAGAGCCAGTGGGAGTGTCGGTATAGCTGGTTAAGATGCCAATTTTGCTATCTTCTAGGGTAATAGGTGTTTGGGGGTCAACAGGCTGGTTTAATTTAATGCCCCACAGCTTTTGTTTGACTCCCTTATAGGTATTTAAACGGGCGATTGTTTCCTGTCCAATATAGCAGCCTTTATCAAAAGAGATAGTTTGCCAAAGTCCTGCCTCCAGTGGATTATATTCTTCCGTTAGTTCTCGATCTGGAGTTGGTCTACCTTGTTGTATTCGCAGATTTTCCCACAGGCGATCGCCAAAAGGAATAGCTCCTTCGGCATTTAGTTTTGACCAAACCATCCCCGCAGCCTGACACTCCACAATTAAAGTATATCCAGGAGTTACCAAACCACTTCCCTGGGCAATTCTTACAGCAACCCCAGCAATAGTCACAAGCTGGTTATCTGCTGCTTCTGT
>JBDKJC010000391.1:0-4538 GCA_039796815.1 Cyanobacteriota bacterium
AGAACAATAATGAGGACAAGACAATTGCGATCGCTATTTTACTTAGCTTGTTCATCATATTTTTGCTCTGCTAAATATTACTCTTGCAAATTGTAGTTGTAATTGCGTTTAATGGCAATTTCAAAAAATAGAAGTTGTGAGAGCAAAATAAATACAATTATTTTAAGGAAGGCAAAACTAATTGCTTGCATGTAACATCTACCTCGTAACGATTTGAGGTATTTACTTTTTTGTATATTTAAAGAACAAATTGCTTTTTAAATAGTCTTGAAAAAGGTAAAATAAAGAAAAGATAATAATAAAGAAAAAATTAAAATACTAACTACTTGTTACTAAAATAGTTGTTAAAAAAAAATCTTAAAAGCTAATCAAGCAAGGAAAATACTCATCAAGACAATTCCGACTAAGAATTTTTTCAATATTATTTTTAAAGCATATTGTTAAAGCGATCGCCAATCCGATAGCAACTGTCTTGAAAGTCAAGCGATCGCGCCTATCACCTCGAAGCATTTTATCGCTGGCAGGTTAACGATAACATCTCTGTGACTCTTGGTTTCTGGACAATTTTTAATCCCGTAGAACGACGAATACTAGTGTTCTTTTTTAAAATTTGTTATGCTATAACACCGTATGTAGCGCCTTATTCAAAATTAAATTAAAAATTTTTATGACTTCATTTTTATCTCAGCAGGAACATCTTCCTTCTTCTCAAGACACTATGTCAGCTAATCTTATTTTTAATCCAGGAGGAGACGATCGCGTAGAAAACCGTTCAATCTGGTTTGGTAACACGACGAACCTGATGCAGCTTAACGATGTGCGCTACTCTTGGGCAACTGGTTTATATCAGCAGATGCGCGAAAACTTTTGGATTCCTCAAAAGCTGGATTTGACTCAAGACGTTACCGACTATTGGAATTTAACTAAAGAAGAGCGTCGAGCCTACGATGGCATTTTAAGCTATTTAACCTTCTTAGATTCAGTACAAACCTGCAATATCCCTCATATCAAAAGCTGTGTAACTGCACCTGAAGTCAGTGTCTGTATGGCAGAACAAATTTCTCAGGAGGGAATGCATAACCAGAGTTATCAGTATATTATCGAAACTGTGATTCCTGGCGATCGCCGTAGCAGCGTTTATGAGTTTTGGCGTACTGATAAAATACTTTGCGATCGTTGTGAGTTTATTGCTTCGATTTATCAAAAGTATGTAGATAATCCAACTCCAGAAAACTACTTTGTCTCCTTATTGGCGGACTACCTGCTCGAAGGAATTTATTTTTATAACGGCTTTATCTACTTCTATAACCTCGCTTCGCGGATGCTGATGCCAGGTAGTGCGGATATTTTCAAAATGATTAACCGTGATGAACTTTCTCATGTTCGACTCTATCAGAAACTACTGCCAGAAGCGATGCAGCTATTTCCCCACTCCGTCGAGCAAATTTATGAAATGTTTGATACCGCAGTGCAGCACGAATGCCTGTGGACAAATCATATTGTTGGCGACAGTGTATTAGGTATTACCGAAAGCAGCACCGAACATTATACGAAGTATATGGCAAATATGCGTTTGCGTGCCATTGGGTTGGAAGCTCTATACCAGGACGAAAAATACAATAAGAGTCCTTATCGGCATTTAGAAAAGTTTTCTGATACTAAAGCCGAAGGTCATACTAAAGCCAATTTCTTTGAGGCTGGCGTGACTAGTTATGTTATGTCTTCTGGTGTTGGCGGCTGGGACGAAATTTAATTAATAAAAGGGCTTCGCCCCAGCTATAAGCCATAAGTCATAAGCTCTAAGCTTAATTAGAAGAGATTTTAGACCGTATCCAATTGCAGACTCCCAAACTAATTTGGGAGGGGTCTTAAACCCATTAGCTATAGCGAAGTGTATCCTTTAGGATAAGTTTAAAGCTACTACGCAGGTAGTCAATTAAAGGCTTAGAGCTTAGAGCCTAGAGCTTAAAGCTTTTGATAATAAAGGATGGCAAAATTCTTGGTAGATACGATCAGCCAAACGTAGACTGATTCCATCCCCACATATAACCTTTGGCATCAGCAAATTCGATGTAAATACGATTAACAGGAATATCTAATTGCTCACTAATTTCGCTACAAAAATCTTGGCTCATCGTCTTGGTTTGGTCAGAACCCATACTACCAATGCTTTTAACCTCTACATAACAAACGGGATCGAATGTACCACCAAAGGTCATGATCGCATCACTTTCAAAGGCGGTCATGACGTAAGATTCTGGTTTACCAAGATGTTTTGCTAGATTAGCAGACAGGCTAGTTAATAAGCTTTTGACCGTGGCTTCAGATGGAGAAACAGAGGTTTGAACTTTAATTAAAGGCATAATTATTTTTTAATCTCGATCGAGACTTTTAGCGATCTATTATCTACTAATATATGGTGTTGGCGCGTGAATCTCGCTCGGCAAAGTTTAACTACCCATCATAAATTTGGTTTTAACTATGCAAACGATTAATACTACTGATTGGCAAAAGCTGCAAAATGGCTCTGATATTCGTGGCGTAGCTCTAGAAGGTGTTGCTGATGAAGCGGTAAACTTGACTCCTGATGTGGTTAAAACTCTCGGTAATGCTTTCGTGCAGTGGCTGATGCAGCAGAATAGTAAACCCGCTACAGAGCTAACTATAGCTATTGGTAGAGATAGTCGTTTATCAGGAGAAACCTTAAGTCAGGCGGTAATTGAGGGAATTGCGATCGCTGGTTGTCAAGTCTATAATTTCAATCTTGCCTCTACTCCCGCGATGTTTATGAGTACGGTAACCGCAGGATTTCACTGTGATGGAGCAATTATGCTAACCGCTAGTCATCTACCTTTTAACCGTAACGGCATGAAGTTTTTTACGCCTCAAGGGGGTTTGGGTAAGTCTGATATTACTGAGATTTTAAATATTGCTGCAAATATTGCTACAACACAAAGCTTACTCACGAATACTGATCGAGGAGAAATTATTAGCCGAGACTTTATTTCGATCTATGCAGCAAGGTTAGTTGAGACGGTTCGTCGGGGAGTTAACCATCCTACTAATTTTGAGCAACCTTTAACTGGCTTGAAAATAGTTGTTGATGCAGGAAATGGCGCAGGAGGTTTTTATGCTGACAAAGTTTTGCAGCCTTTAGGTGCAGATATTACGGGTAGTCAGTTTCTCGATCCCGACGGCATGTTTCCCAATCATATTCCTAACCCCGAAAATCAAGAGGCTATGGCATCGATATGTCAAGTCGTGACTAGTAATCAAGCTGATTTTGGGATTATTTTTGACACAGATGTCGATCGCGCGGCGGCCGTAGATCATCAGGGTAATGAGCTAAATCGCAACCGCATGATTGCTTTAATTTCAGCCATAGTTTTACAGGAACATCCAAGCTCTACTATAGTTACAGACTCGATTACCAGTGATGGTTTAACCGAGTTTATTGAATATTTAGGCGGCAAGCATCATCGTTTTAAACGCGGTTATAAAAACGTCATAGAAGAGTCGATGCGTTTAAATAATTCTGGGATGGAATCTTGGCTAGCGATCGAAACTTCTGGACATGGAGCAATGAAGGAAAATTATTTCCTCGATGATGGAGCGTATTTAGCCACTAAGCTACTGGTTGAACTAGCTAAAGCTAAACAGCAAGGAAAATTATTAACAGATTTAATTACCGACTTAAAAGAGCCAGTGGCAAGTGCAGAATTTCGCTTAAAGATTCAGGCTGAAAATTTTCAAGCCTATGGTGATCGAGTAATTGCTAGTCTTGAGGAATTTGCCAATTCGCAATCTGATTGGACAGTTGTACCAGACAACTATGAAGGAGTTAGAATATCCTGTAACTCTCCCACAGAAGATGGCTGGTTTTTATTGCGCCTTTCCCTACACGATCCAGTTATCCCGCTAAATATTGAGTCTAATGTATCTCAAGGAGTAGACAATATGGCAATTCGTTTACTAAAGTTTCTGCGAGATTTTGAGGCATTAGACCTTTCTGCTTTTAAGAATTAATCATGCTGCTGCGATCGCTTTAAAAATAAAGACAAAAATAGCAATTTTATCTGATTAAGTTTTTTAGAAAAAAAGTGCCGTTTAAATTAAAAACAGCACCTCAAAATCAATGTTTTGACTATTTTGACGATAATTAGTTTTTAGGAAAAAAGTTACATTGAAGCACAATCTTTAATCTCTCTTTTTTTTCCTGACTTTAGCTTAATTTGCCAAAAAGCTTTAAGCTTTAAGCTTTAAGCTCTAAGCTAAGGTTAGTCCTAAAGGACAACACGAAGTTAGTCCTAAAGGATAAGCTTCGCAAATGCTTTAGCATACACTCCGCTATCGGTGTGAGTTTTTAATTAAAGCTAACAGCTAAACGGGTTTAAGACCCCTAGCAAACTCTGTTTGGTAGTCTCTACAATCAGGCAGGGTTCAAAACCTTGTCAGAGAGAGCTTATAGCTTATGGCTTACAGCTAACAGCTAGGGGCGAAGCCCCTTTATTTGCTTCAAAACACCAGCATCGAAAGCA
>JBDKJC010000392.1:0-4529 GCA_039796815.1 Cyanobacteriota bacterium
TTTGCTCCAGTAAAGCTCTACTGCTAACATCTGGGCGAGAGGGTCTACCCCGCAGTATTATGGAAGCTTTTTGTGCTGCCACCCCCGTCATCGGCACCAAAATTCGTGGCATTCAGGATCTCTTAGTAGATGACTGCGGTTTACTAGTAGAGGTGGGAGACATTGCAGCTTTAAGTCAAGCGATCGCGCACATCATCGATCATCCTCAGTCGGCGGCTCAAATGGCGGCAAATGGTCGTCAGAAAATTGCCATGTATGATGTTCAAAATATTATTCAGCAATATACTCAAATTTATGATCGAGCATTAGCAAGACAAACCTCCGCAACTACCAATTAACTATCAATTAATAATTAATATTTCAGATGGCTAAATTAATCAAAACTATTGCCGATCGCTTAGTGGCAGCGATGGTCTTATTTCTTCTTTCCCCCTTAATTTTGCTAGTGGCGATCGCCGTGAGAATCCAGATGGGGACACCAATTCTTTTTACTCAAGCTCGCCCAGGCAAAGACGGTCGCGTGTTTCAATTTTGTAAATTCCGCACCATGACCGATGAGAGAAATAGTGACGGAAAATTATTGCCCGATGAGCAGCGCCTGACCAGGATTGGCAAACTACTACGGAAGACTAGTTTAGATGAACTACCCCAACTCTGGCACGTCCTTAAGGGTGAAATGAGCATTGTTGGACCCCGTCCTTTGTTAGTGCGTTATCTAGAGCTATACAACGAAGAGCAAGCGCGTCGTCATGATGTATTGCCAGGAATTACTGGCTGGGCGCAGGTTAACGGTCGGCGTAATTTAGATGGAGACTTCATCAAAAAGTTTGAATTAGATGTCTGGTATGTCGATAATTGGAGCCTGTGGCTAGATGTAAAAATTATTTGGCTGACAATAGTAGCGGTGGTTGGGCAAAAAGACATCGATCAAGAAGGCTACACTACTGGTGGAGGAGAATTTTTAGGCAACGATCGCTAAACTTGCCGAATGATTTTAAAATCACCATACTGTTTAGATAAATAAAAATCCTGCTCAAACTTTACTTGAAAAAATAAATTTCCTGATGCTTAGTAGATCGATCAAATCTTTAGTCGATAGATTGCTTGCAGCGATCGCCTTAACTCTACTCTCACCATTTCTGGCTATTTTAGCGATCGCTATTTATACCAACATGGGTAGCCCAGTTGTTTTTTCCCAATTGAGAGGAGGCAAAAATAACAGCGTTTTTACTTTTTATAAATTTCGCACCATGACTGACCAGCGAGATGATGATGGTAAACTGCTACCTGATATGCAACGTTTAACTCCTCTAGGTGAATTTCTGCGTCAAACTAGTTTAGATGAACTACCTCAACTCTGGAATGTGTTGCGGGGAGATATGAGCTTAATCGGGCCACGTCCTTTCGTTGCTGCTTACCTCGAACGCTATACGCCAGAACAAGCCCGTCGTCATGCAGTTGCTCCTGGTATTACAGGGTGGGCGCAAATTAATGGTCGTAATTCTATTAGCTGGGAAGAAAAGTTTCAGCTAGACCTTTGGTATATTGACCACTGGAGTTTGTGGTTAGATCTAAAAATTCTCCTTCAAACAGTGATTAAAGTAGTTTTCAAAGAAGGAATAGATGAAGATCGAGATATTACTTCCACTGAGTTTATGGGAACTGTATCCAAGCAGTAACTTGCGGTTTAATCTCAAGAGTCAAAAGCTCATCTCAAACCAATTTATTGTTGTTTCATGTTAACTAACATGACTATAAAACTATCTTATTTTAAAAATTAAATTTTACTCATGCTAACTACCAGCAAGTTTAAACAACTACATCGCCAAATTGAATTTGTACCTGGGATGACAGTAGAAGACTTTGCCCAGCAGATTTGGTTAGAGCTACAAACTACTAAAATCGTCCAAACTATGGGCGTAGATCGAAGTATTAGCCTCAACGAATTTTGGGATCGAGTATCCGATCGCATTGGTGATTGTATGTTGCTTTCAGAAGATCCCGTGACAGGAGAAAGAATCGGCAAAAAATGGTTGGAAATTAGATATGACAGCAGTATTCAAAATGCCTATCGCCACAGCAAAAATGCACAGCCACTACATACGGATGGTTCTTATGTGGGAGATTCTCCTTATATCAGCTTTTTCTACTGTATCAATCAAGCAGCACAAGGTGGAGCGACGGTATTTCTCGACTCGGATGAGCTGATTAATTTATTAAAAGAAGAAGATCCTACCTTATTCAAAGATTTACGCACAACAACCGTCTGTTTTGCCAAAGATCGAGACTTTAAACGCCGACCAATTATTGATTTTGACGCTGATGGTTCTAATGTAAACTTTAACTACTATTGCGTCGATCCCAAAGAAACAGATTTTGCTAAACAATTAGTTGAGCGTTTTCATCAGTTTCTACAAACTAAAGTAGTTGGTGAGGAAAAAACCTATCCGATTAAGCTTAAGCCAGAAGAAGCAGTTTTCTTCCATGACGATCGCCTGATTCATGGACGTCAATCTTTTGCAGCAACCAAAGATAGCGAGCGTTTTTTCTGGAAATCGGCACTCAAATTAAAACCTCAAGTAAACTAATTCTTTCTTAACCACAAGCTAATGATTCCTAGAGAATTTGGGCGATCGCGTATCAAACTAAGTCCCATAACTTTTGGTTCAATGCGCCTTGACCCGAAGCAGATTGAGCTAAACAAGGCGATCGAGTTGATTTCTTATCTCTATGAGCATGGCGTTAATACCTTTCATAGCTCTCATGAATATGCCACCGACTCTTTTTTCTGCCAGGTGATACAACATTTTCAAACGCAGAACCCCAGCGTAAGATTGCAGCACATCGTTAAAATAGGTGTTCCTCATTTTGATGAAGCGGAATTTAGCAGTCACAGACTGGTTACTTTGGTGGAAAATCGCCTACGTGATTTAGGGACAGAAAGAATCGACCTCGTACAGTGGTTAGTTAGACATCAACCGAATAGCGATCGCGATCGTCTCAGAATTTTAGCAGCATGTCAGCAGGAGTTGGAGACAACTTGGTTAAAACTACAGCAAGATGGCAAAGTAGGTGCTTTAACCGCTTTTCCCTATTCAATTCCTTTTGCCGAAGCTGTAATCCAGTTACCTAACTGTGAAGGGCTAGTGACTTATCTTAATCTGCTGGAGCTGGAAATGACTCCTTTGTTAGAACAGATGTCACTCCAAAGACAGGGTTATGTCGCCATTAGACCTTTAGGTGGTGGCTTAATTACTAGTAAGCAGCTTCTAGCCGAATCGACCCAGGAAACTCAAAAGCTCAAGGCAATCGTTAGCGCTTTAGACATATCAGTCCAAGATCTGACTAAGTTTGCCATTCAATTTCCCTTACTTCATCCTCTTGTCGCCAGCGTCATAGTTAGCGTTAGTAATATTGAACAGGGCAAGGAAATTCTTGCTGCTGTCGATAGTCTAGAAAGCGATTGCTATACTTTCAACAATATTGTCAAATCAATTGCTGATTTGAGTAAAGAGGTTTTTTGAGCGGACTAAAGTCGATCAATCTTCATCTAAAGGTAAACCGAATCTAACTCTACCCCTAGCAAAATAGCGACCAAACTGCATTTGATATACTTCGTCTTCAGCTTGGGTTTCTACCTCTAAATCAGAACGAGGATAACTAACACAGAGCAAAGCATAACCCCGATCTTTTAGTTTAGGAGATAAACCCATTGCCTCTGGTTGAGCTAGCTCTCCCGCAATAACTTTAACAGCACAGCTCGTACAAGCACCATTACGGCACAGAAAAGGTAACTTAGCATTTTGCTGTTCGGCAGTTTCGAGGATATATCGATCTTCGGGAACTTCGACGATGTATCGTCTTCCCGTAGCGCGATCGCTAACTTTGACAATATGGGTTTTAGTCATTTAAGCAAAAAATATATTAGTGATTAAATAATTTAAAGGCGTTTTAAATGCTCAATTCGTAGTCTACATTAAAAAAGAAGTTCAAAAGTTTTGACAGTAACAACTAAACATGTATAATTATAATTCGTGAGTCATCTGGAGAGGTGGCCGAGTGGTCGAAGGCGCAGCATTGGAAATGCTGTAACGGGGTAACTTGTTCGAGGGTTCGAATCCCTCCCTCTCCGTTTCCAGCTCAGGCGATCGCCTAATCAATTTCTGTCTCAGACAACTTACTCATCACGTCTATCTTTTCGCTTCCTGCATTAACTTAACAAAATTGGCAAACAAATAATCTGCATCATGAGGCCCTGGACTAGCTTCAGGATGATACTGTACAGAGAAAAAGGGCAAGGTTTTATGACGTAAACCCGCCACGGTTCGATCGTTGAGATTAAGATGAGTTATTTCCACATCAGCACCTAAAGATTCGACAGCGATCGCAAAACCATGATTTTGACTAGTAATTTCAATTTGCTTTTGTAAACCTGCGGGTTGGTTTAAGCCACGATGTCCAAACTTGAGCTTAAAAGTTTCTGCACCCAGGGCTAAACCCAAAATTTGATGACCCATGCAAATCCCAAA
>JBDKJC010000393.1:0-4525 GCA_039796815.1 Cyanobacteriota bacterium
CCGCTAAGTTAAACGGCAACAGTATTACAATTTCCGATCGCGTCGGTGCTGGAGAATTAGTCATTGAGCCAAAAAATAATGGCTATGTTTGGATTGGCGATCGCTGGTATCGCGGGACAACTCGTTTGATTCGTCAAAATAATGGCATTACAGCGATTAATAAGGTTGATTTAGAACAGTATTTATATAGTGTCGTCGGTGCTGAAGCGGTTTCTAGTTGGCCAATTGAGGCTCTTAAAGCTCAGGCTGTCGCTGCTCGCTCTTATGCTCTCTATAAGCGTAAAACAGGCTCAAACGGTATTTACGATGTTGATACCACAATTGGGACTCAGGTTTACAAGGGTTTAGACACCGAATATACAACTACACATCAGGCGGTTGATAGTACTTTGGGTCAGATTATGACCTACAACAACCAAGTGATTTTAGCTGCGTTTCATTCTTCCTCTGGCGGATATACGGAAAATGTCGAAGATGTTTGGACTTCTCCCCTACCTTATTTACGAGCTGTAGTCGATTACGATCAGCAGTCTCCAGTGTTTGAATGGCAGCAAATAGTTCCTGTTAGTAAAATTCAAAGTTTAGTAGCTGGGGTTGGTAAGATTAAAGGTTTTAAGCCCACAGAAATGACTCCCCGTGGTCGAGTGATTACCATGAATGTCACAGGCGATCGCGGTAGTACCACCGTCAGTGGCAACGATCTAAGGAAAGTCCTCGATCTCCGCAGTACTCTATTTCGTGTTTCTACTAGTGGTGATAACCTGCTGGTTAAAGGGCGTGGTTTTGGGCATGGATTGGGCTTAAGTCAATGGGGTGCTTATTATTTAGCGAAACAAGGAATCAACTATCATCAAATTTTGGCACACTATTATCAAACTGCTAACTTGAGTCAGATGAAGCAGTAAAGGGCTTTGCCCTAGCTATAAGCTCTAAGCTATAAGCTCTAAGCTCGATCGAATTACGACATTACTTAACCAGCAATGCCTAAATATTAATTTATCGAGCTTTGTTTTACTAAATTATTAAATTTTTTCTACTATGTCAGATAGTTCTTCTCTAGATATAAATCGATCGCCACGTATTTTGGTTGTCTCCGTTCGTGGATTCCGTTTTCAAGCAGCAAACTGCTGCATCTATGAGTTTGAAGATTTACTAACCGACGTAGAATCAGCTCAACTGCATGTCTCAAATCCAACTCGCGACTTTGACATTGCTTGTAAGATCTATCGTGGCGTTAAACGTCTCGGTAGTTCAGACAATCTTGCTTTAAAAGCCACTTCTTTTCCCACAGAATTGGTACTAGAACATGAATATGATTTACTATTTGCCGTATTAGATAATCCATTTCAGTTTCATCTACTCGAGTCGATTAAGGGATGGCGCGAAAAATGCCGTCACACAGCCTGTTTCATTACTGAGATGTGGCAGCCTGACTTAAAGATTAAACGATTGTTTCGAGAGCCATGGTCAAATTTCGACCACGTATTTTTAGGCGTGACTCAATGTGTTGAAGGATTGAGCAAATTAATTAAGCCACCTGTTACCTATATTCCTCCAGCAGTTGATACCCTGCGCTTTTCACCTTATCCCAATCCACCACAACGTTCAATTGATGTTTCTTATATCGGTAGGCGATCGCCAGATATTCATGATGCTTTGATTAAAAGAGCCTCCCAAGACAATTTCTTTTACTATCACGACACCTTAAGAGGTAAGTTAGAAATTGAGAACGCTAGAGAACATCGCATCTTACTCGCCAAACTCTTCCAAAGAAGTCGCTACAACATTACCAACTATGCCAAATTTAACTCCACCGCCGAAACGGGGGGTACTCAAGAAATTGGTTACCGCTTTTTTGAAGGAGCAGCAGCAGGTACAGTAATGGTAGGAATGCCCCCTGCTGGGGATGCTTTTCCTTATTATTTTGATTGGGAAGAACCAATCGTTAAAGTCGATCTATCTGGTACAGATGTAGTAGAGGCGATCGCCGAATTGGATGCTCAACCAGAAAGACTAGAGCGTATCAGCCGTCGCAATGTGGCTAATTGTCTACTTAAGCACGATTGGTCTTACCGTTGGCGAGATATACTGGCTGCCTTTGATCTAAAACCCAGTCAAACAATGATTGAGCGAGAAAAATATTTACATCAATTAGCTAATAGTATTCTGACTGAAGATAAGAATGGCTGATGATCGAGAAGGATTTAGGAAGATAACAATTGGCAACTAATTGAATTCACTTTTGCCTTAGTTTTCATTAGTTTCATAATTTCTTCTAGGTTAGATTTATGTAGCCTTCTATTCTTAGCCGTAAAGTTAACTTTAATTTTGATCTCTGGTCTTCCAGATTTAGTTGTACTAGGAGCATGTTTGCTTTGCATTCTTATTAGAGTTAAATTATGGACTCTGGCAAATTGGTTAATTAACTCGAAAACTTCGATTTCATTTTCCTCAAAGCAAAGCACATCACAGCAATAATGATGATTGAGATTGTCACTAGCTAAGACAGTTGTATTTGTTGATAATGTTCGTTCATTTGCCATGTTTAATGTCATTTTCATGTTTCTCACCTCCGAAGGTAGAGATTGATTCATGTTTTTTACCTCTGAAGGCAGAGATTGATTCATGTTTTTTACCTCCGAAAGCAAAAATTGACGATCGCGATCTGGTTGCTTGAAAGTTTTTTCCAATGGTCGTGCCAGTAAATTAGCACCTATTACGGCAACAGTAGATAAATATGCTGGCACAAAAAAACCCGAACCTACCAAAGCACCTATAGCAGCTACACACCAGAGAGTCGCGGCGGTGTTAATCCCGATTACATTTTCGCCTTCCCGCAAAATTAAGCCACCACCCAAAAAACCAACTCCAGATACTATTTGGGCAGCAACCCTGGTGGGACTGGCATCATTAGGAGTCATAATGGAGAGCATCATAAACACCTCAGAACCTAGGATTACTAGTACGTTTATTTTTAATACAGCTCTATTTTTTCGCCACTGTCTTTCAATTCCAATACCTACTGCCAAGATAAATCCTATTAGTAGACGAATTGCAAAAGTCGTCCAGGTTATGGTCATATTCAAATGCTACAAGTGATTTCTAGTAATAAGATTATCTATGAACCTAGCTGATAAGTAATTTGGTAATGTCACAAAAAATTAGTTAATTACAGTGATTAATAGCATTATATAAAAATACATAAAACTATTATGTTGCAATTAGCAGTATAAAAAGTTTTTATAACACTAGCAAGTTTTAACTTTTGGCTTTTAATCTTATTTATTGCTTGTTAACTCTGATTTGAGTAAAGTGCCAAACTTCGTCCCAACGGTCAGCAATTATGCTTTTCATTTTGTCTAGTTGCCATTGAGGAATTCTATTTTTTCTTTCTGAAAAGGTTTTTTGGAGACAATTACTTGATGATGATTTTTGCATTATTTAGTCTAGTTTGAAAGTTATTTTTGAGTGATAATTACTAGGAATGAACTCGACTGTCTGGCTATATATTTAGTTATCTTGGCACAACTGTATATAGCATTTAGCTATCAAAGGAAAAATCTGTGGGGATCGAGAAACGTATTTTTTTACATACGAGGTTTAGTTAGATTTAAATAAAATTAACTAGTAGCTTCGGTAGTAAAAAAAGCCAATTGACCACCTTGAACTAACTCCGTACCAATAGTAAAGATAAGATCTACTTCGTAGCCATTTAATCTCTTTACCTGTGGAGGTTGTGTTGTATCGCCAGTATTTTCAATCGATATAGGATTCACAATCTTGCCTCCCAGAATCTAGCTCTAAGTTTCGTCATGGATTTTCTAAATTGTCAGCTTAAAGCAAACTATTTTGATTTCCTAACTTTTAAGAATTTCACGATCGCATTAAGAATTGGTAATTATCAATTTAAAAATTAATTATTCAAGTCAATCTATCTCAACTATTCAAGTCGATCTATCTATTACAGATTTAATTAAGCGATCGCCCCAATTGAATATAGATTCTCGACTAAAAAAACTACTATTTATCAGTTTGTGTAAATTTTTGCTTGAATTTTATTTATTAAAAAAACAGTGTTCTTAACAAAGATTTATATAGTATACTTTTCTTAACAAATAAATCTACACAGGAAAATCTCCACATGGCAGCTCAATTTCCGTGGCTCACAGCGATTATTTTTTTACCTCTCCTGGCAGCTCTAGCGATCCCCCTAATTCCTGATAAAGATGGAAAAACCGTTCGTTGGTATGCCCTCAGTGTCGGTATTACAGACTTTATCTTGATGGGATATGCTTTCTGGAACAACTACGATGCCAGCAGCGCCCAATTTCAACTAACCGAAAACTATAGCTGGATTCCTCAACTTGGAATCAGTTGGTCAGTATCAGTAGACGGCATTTCTGCGCCTCTAGTCTTATTAGCAGGATTTGTTACAACTCTGGCAATGTTATCTGCTTGGCAGGTAGATCGTAAACCTCGCCTATTCTACTTCCTCATGCTGGTGCTTTATTCAGCGCAGATTGGA
>JBDKJC010000394.1:0-4519 GCA_039796815.1 Cyanobacteriota bacterium
CTACTGGGATGACCGTTGCTGCCCTGGTTACGGGTAACTGTACTCTTTTGAAACCTGCGGCTACTTCCTCCGTAATTGCTGCCAAGCTTACAGAAATTTTAGTTGAGGCGGGGATTCCTGCGGGAGTATTCCAGTATGTTCCAGGCAAGGGTTCTCAAGTGGGGACATATTTAGTAGAGCATAAAGACACTCACGTCATTGCATTTACAGGTTCGCGGGAAGTTGGCTGTAAAATATATGCTGATGCTGCCCAACTTCAACCAGGACAAAAGCACCTCAAGCGCGTCATTGCGGAAATGGGGGGCAAAAACGCCATTATTGTGGATGAAAGTGCCGATCTCGACCAAGCTGTGGCTGGAGTGGTACAGTCAGCCTTTGGCTACAGTGGGCAGAAGTGTTCGGCCTGTTCGCGGGTGATTGTGGCAGCACCTGTCCATGATGCTTTTTTAACTAGACTGGTAGAGGCAACTAAATCTTTAAACGTTGGTGCAGCCGACGATCCCAATGTTCAAATGGGTTCGGTAATTGATGGAAACGCACGCGATCGCATTCTAGAATACATTACACAAGCCCAACAGCAAAGCGAACTAGCTTTAAAAATGTCTACTCCTGACGGTGGCTACTATATCCCTCCCACTATCTTTAGTGGAGTTAATCCAGACCATATTATTGCGCAAGCAGAAATCTTTGGCCCTGTTTTAGCAGTCATGAAGTCAGATAACTTTGACCAAGCTTTAGAAATCGCAAACGGTACAGACTATGCCTTGACTGGCGGCTTATACTCCCGTACTCCCCAAAATATCGACCAAGCATCTCGCGAATTTGAAGTGGGTAATCTTTATATCAACCGCAACATTACAGGAGCGATCGTTGCTCGGCAACCTTTTGGTGGCTTTAAGCTTTCGGGAGTGGGTTCAAAAGCAGGTGGACCAGATTATCTGTTGCAGTTTTTAGATCCCCGTGTGGTTACGGAAAATATCCAACGTCAAGGTTTTGCGCCGATTGAAGGAGTGGAATGAAGGAGCTATAAGCTATAAGCTATAAGCCATAAGCTTTTTGCTCGAAGCAGATTATAGAATGTCTATGCTCAACCCGTTCAACAACTAGTTAGTATCGATCTTGTCACAATTCATCTATAACGAAACAACATGAGGTATATGTTTAAATGATGTAATTAACTAACACATGTTGTAGAAAGCGGCTGTGAAAATTAAACCAATTATCTCTAACCTGTGTTCTTTCACAGTCGTAATTGCTCTGCTACTGCTAACGGGATGTTCTGCCACCGTCACCCAGAATGTTCATCTTAAATATGGTAATCCGAGCAATGCTAAAAGTAGGGAGGATAATTATCTCATTGCCAAGCCTGAGTATGCTTTGTCTTACAACTGCAAAACAGGAATTGCTAATTGGGTTAGTTGGCAGCTCGATCGCAGTTGGCTGGGTAGTACCGATCGTTCTGACAATTTTATGCCCAATACGGAGTTACCAGCAGATTGCTATGCTGTTAGACCAAGCGATTACAGCAGAAGTGGTTACGATCGCGGTCATCTAATTCCTAGTGGCGATCGCACTCGTAGTACGTTAGAGAATGAGAGTACCTTTGTCATGACTAATATCATTCCCCAGTCTCCGAGCAATAATCGCGAAGTTTGGCGAGAATTAGAGGAATATAGTCGAGAATTAGCTTTAGAAGGGAAAGAACTTTATTTAGTGGCAGGGGGAGAAGGTATTGCCGAGAAAATTGCTGATAGTCAAGTTGTTGTTCCTGAATATACCTGGAAAGTAATCTTAATTTTAGATGAGCCAAATAGTGAGATCACAACCCAAAATGCTAAAACTCTAGCGGTTTGGATTCCTAATTCCGAAGAAGTGATGAATACAGATTGGCAAGACTACATTGTGTCGGTGGATCGGGTAGAAAAGAATACAGGATATAATTTTTTTGCCACTTTACCCAGACGCATACAGCGTCAGCTGGAAAAAACTATCAGCGTTAGTGAGTGACATTCTCCCCACAGCGAATCAAAGATTACGGTTTTGATTACGGGCGATCGCTTTTTTTAGGTAACAAGCTATAATAAGATGAGTATTTAAAAACAGCCTCTCTCTTCAGAAGCAAGGAACAATGAATATCTAGCTACAGCCATTAGTTAAATTATGTTTAAAAATGTTCAGGGTTTGCTCGTCTGCTCTCTAAGTCATTTTTCTAGCACTACCCTGTTAACAACATTTTAAGGTTAATCATTTTTTTGCCATAAAAGCATCAGGCAATATAGCTTTTCTCCACAACAGTTAATGGCTGTCTAATCTCACCAGTCGGTTTAAATTAATTCCAGATTAATGCCAGATTAAAAAACAAGTAAAAGGGATTTCGGGGTTGAGATTCGGTAATTACCAATGTCAGTATGGGTAATCTCTAGCCATACATAACGCGATATATCTTATCATTGTTTAACAATTAGCATTATAATAAGCATCGTTGCCATCAGAAATTAGATTGGCTGCATAACCTTCAACAGAAGATTGAAATCTAAACCGATTGCAGGTTTAGATCTGCAACAATCAATGACCTCACCATATAGCATCTAAACGATAATTACCTTTCGGTAAGCTCCGCGAACGTGAGGTCACTATTAATCATCAAAATATAGACAAAAATGAAAGACCTTTCTCGATATCGGAACATAGGCATCTTCGCTCACGTGGATGCTGGTAAAACAACGACCACAGAGAGAATCCTCAAGCTTACTGGTAAAAGTCACAAAATCGGTGAGGTACATGATGGAGAAGCAACAACTGACTTTATGGATCAGGAAAAAGAACGTGGTATTACGATCCAGTCGGCAGCGACAAGCTGTTTCTGGAAAGACCATCAGCTAAATATCATTGATACTCCTGGTCACGTTGATTTTACTATTGAAGTTTACCGTTCTCTCAAGGTTCTGGACGGTGGAATTGGTGTGTTCTGTGGTTCGGGTGGGGTTGAACCTCAATCTGAAACTAACTGGCGTTACGCTAACGATTCTAAGGTAGCTCGGGTAATTTATGTCAACAAGCTCGATCGTACTGGAGCCGACTTCTTTAGTGTAGTCAAACAAGTTAAAGAAATTCTCGCGGCGACTCCTTTAGTCATGGTGTTACCTATCGGGGTTGAAAATGATTTTAAAGGCGTAGTCGATTTATTAACTCGCAAAGCTTGGATCTGGGATGATTCTGGTCTGCCAGAAAATTATGAAATCAAAGATGTTCCTGCTGACATGGTTGATGACGTGGAAACTTACCGCGAACAACTAATTGAAACTGCGGTAGAACAAAATGATGAGTTGATGGAAAAATACCTTGAGGGCGAAGAGCTTTCTATCGATGAGATTAAGGGTTGTATCCGTAAAGGTACTCGTGAATTGGCTTTCTTCCCTACTTACTGTGGTTCTTCCTTTAAAAATAAAGGTGTGCAGTTAGTATTGGATGCAGTGGTAGATTACCTACCTAACCCCACCGAAGTTCCACCTCAGCCTGAAGTTGATTTAGAAGGCCAAGAGACTGGTAAATATGCGATCGTTGACCCTGAAGGGCCTTTCCGCGCTTTAGCATTCAAAATTATGGATGACCGCTATGGTGCCTTAACCTTTACTCGGATCTACTCAGGTACGTTAAATAAAGGTGAATCTGTACTGGATACTGCTACAGGTAAGACTGAGCGTGTCGGACGGATGGTTGAAATGCACGCCGATTCTCGTGAAGAAATTGATTTTGCTCAGGCAGGAGATATCATTGCGATCGTTGGTTTGAAAAACATCCAAACTGGACATACTCTTTGCGATCCCAAAAATCCAGCGACTCTTGAGCCGATGGTCTTCCCTGACCCTGTAATCTCGATCGCCGTAACACCAATGAATAAGGGTGCGTCAGAGAAAATGGGTATTGCTCTAAGTAAGATGGTGCAAGAAGATCCTTCTTTCTATGTGGAAACCGATTTTGAAAGTGGTGAAACGATCATCAAAGGCATGGGTGAGCTGCACTTAGATATCAAGGTAGATATTCTTAAGCGGACTCATGGTGTAGAAGTCGAAGTCGGTAAACCTCAAGTAGCTTATCGCGAGTCGATTACTAAAGCCGTTACTGATAGCTACACTCACAAAAAACAGTCTGGTGGTTCTGGTCAGTTTGGTAAGATTGACTATACTATCGAACCTGGTGAACCTGGTTCTGGCTTTGAATTTGAGTCTAAAGTTACTGGTGGTAACGTTCCTCGCGAATTCTGGCCTGCTGTGGAAAAAGGTTTTGCTAACAGCATCGAAAAAGGTGTCTTGGCAGGATTCCCCTGTGTAGATTTAAAAATCACCCTCACAGACGGTTCTTTCCACCCTGTAGATTCTAGTGCGATCGCTTTTGAAATTGCCGCTAAATCTGGTTATCGTCAAACCCTACCCAAAGCTGGACCACAAATTCTAGAGCCTATTATGAACGTGGACGTATTTACTCCTGACGATCATATGGGTGATGTTATTGGCGACTT
>JBDKJC010000395.1:0-4506 GCA_039796815.1 Cyanobacteriota bacterium
CATTTTTCTGAGCGATCGCCTTGATTGCTTGGGTCAGATTGTTGTTTAACTGGAATGATAGTTTGGCTCCTCGGTAGGTCTGGACTGGTGGTCGCGGTCGGTCTGTAGGCAGTTGCAGCAGGGGGGTCGCATTTTTTAATTGCTGTTTCCAGTAAGATAATTGAGATTCTAGCTTCTCTGCTTGCAAATATTCTCGCTGCCAAACGGCAAAGTCGGCATATTGTATTGGCAGTTCTGGCAAACACGCTGGTTTTCCCGTCGTCAATTCTTGATATAAGGCTGACAATTCGCGGATTATTATACCTAATGACCATCCATCAGTGACAATATGATGCATCTCGAATAACAACACGTGTTCGCGATCGCTTATTTGTAGCAACATCCAGCGCAGCAGAGGACCATTAACTAAGTCGAAGGGGCGTTGACTTTGCTCGATTCCTATGCGCTGAATTTCCACTTGCCACTGTGCTTCTGGTAACTGGCACAGGTTGACCGTGGGCAACGTCAAGGTTAGGTTTGAAGCAATGATTTGAACTGGTTGCCCTTCCACCATTTTAAAAGTGGTGCGCAGAGCTTCGTGGCGTTGTATCATCTCATTGAGACTTTTCTCCAACGATACTACGTCGAGCAAACCTGTTAGATGTATCGCTATTTGTTCATTGTAGAAAGGGTTATCAAGCTCTAACTGTTGAAGAAACCATATTCTCTGCTGTGCAAAGGATAAGGGCAAAGGAGCTGTTCTGTGACGTTGAGGAATAGTTTTAAAATTAGAGTCCTCTTTACCTTGCAAACGCTTTGCTAAAATTGCTCGTTTTTCAGGGGAAAGCTTAGATATTCGTGTTAATGCTTTTGCTCGATCTATACCCATTTTCGTATGATTTTAATGAATGTAAGGCTTTATCTGTATAAATCTTGAGGTCTTTAGAGAGACTTTGATAACCACTTTTTTAGGTTGCGGCTATCAATTATGGTTACTTATTGTTGGTATAAGCTTTTGAGCTGCATCTTCAGTCAGTTCCTCTAACTCACTGATAATAGTTTCTTCTACAACTAGAGCTAACTCAGATACATATGGGGATTGAAAAAGATGATTAATTGCTATTTCTACTTCCCATTCTTGTTTGAGTCGAGAAATTAGCCGAATACCTACGAGAGAGTCGCCACCCAAATCAAAAAAGTTGTCATAGATGCCTACTGTCTCTACTCCCAGTAACTGCTGCCATAGATCGGCAATTTTTTTCTCTACTTCATTCTTAGGAGCCACATAATCATTACTTAGCTGTGGTCGAGGATGTTTTGGTTGCGATACGTTGATTTTTTCTAATTGAGAAATTAGTTTATTATCAGTATTTTGCTGCTTTTGATATCTCTCTGATAATTTGAGGAAGTCTATAGACGATACTACCGCTTGGGATAGCTCAGTCCCCAACAGACGAGTTAAAGCTTTTACCCCTTCTTCAGGCAGTATTCCCTGTTGAAGACGGTCTTTAAAATGTTCTTGTATTTCTTGTGGACGTACTGTATTGGTCGCCATCCCTACTTTTTGCCAAGCTTCCCAGTTAATAGATAAGGTAAAGGGTTTTTGCCTATAGAATTTATGTTGGGCAATGGCATCTAGAAAGGCATTGGCTCCTGTATAGTCTACCTGACCAAGTTCTCCCAGGATAGCAGCAGTGGAAGATGTCAAGACTAAGAAATCTAGCTCAATATTTTGAATAAGACTATTAAGAACCAGTGTACCCTTGATTTTAGGAGCAAGAATTCTTTCGACCTCTTGGCGAGTTTTTCTCTGAATTAGACCGCCACCAGGTACTCCAGCAGCGTGGATTACACCATTAAGTTGACCAAATTGCTGCTGAATTTGAGCCAGAGCCTTGCTCATTTGGCTGAAATCTGCAACATCGGCTTGAATGACTGAAACTTCCGCACCCAGTTTTTCCAGATTTAGGATCTTCTGAAGCTTATAACTCACGGGGTCGGTCTCATCATGAGTTGCTAACCAGTTACTCCACTCATCTCTGGCAGGAAAACTCGAACGACCCGTCAAAATAAGTTTGGCTTTTACTGTCTTTGCTAAATATTCCGCCAGTACAAGTCCAATTCCTCCTAGACCGCCTGTAATTAGATAGACTCCTTCCTCCCTTAATCGTGGTGTTTCTTCGAGAGATTCGCCGAGTCTTACGGCTTCAAAAGTTTGCAGCCAACGACTACTTCCTCTATAGGCAATTATTTGTTCGGAAATAGGAACTTCCAGTTCGATTAAGAGTTGCTCTACAAGTTTTTCCTGTTGCCAACTTCCTGAAGGAGGAAGCACCACATCAATGCTGCGACAGCTAACATTGGGATATTCTTGAGGAATTACTTTGACGGGTCCGAGTAAGGTTGCTTTATCTGGAGAGAGAGGCTCTTCACCTGTAACTGACTGCATATTATTAGAGACCACCGTGATTTGTAGCTTCTGACTTAAATTTTGTTTACCTAGTGCTTGAGCTAAAAACAGCAGACTATAAAAACCTCTCTCTTGAGCTTTCTCAACCTCTGTTAGTTCTAATTTTTGCTGAGTAACAGAGGTGACACTCCATAAATGAACGATCGCTTGGGGAATCTTCTGTTGTGCTAAAAGTTCTCCCAGTAAGGTATTGTAATCATCACTCTGTTGAGGATGTAGAGTATATACTCCTTTACTTAAGGGGGTAAACTTTGACCCTACTTTCACGGTTGTTACATCTTGACCTTGCTGTTTAAGCTGTTCGACCAATTGAAAACCTAAGCCGCACTCATCTATAAATACTAGAATATTCGACTTAACCTGCGTCTTTCTTGATTGATTTATAGGTGCAATAGAGCGTTTCCAGGATGGGATATAGAACCAATCTGCAAGATCGGATTTTTTCTCTAAAGTAACTTGATGGTTAGTAGCTGATTCCTGTGGTGCGTCAATCCAATATCTTTTTCGTTCAAAAGGATAAGTCGGCAGAGGAATTCGGTATCTTTGCTCCTGAGCATAAAATCCCGACCAATCTATCTGTACCCCCGCTAGCCATAATTGACCCAGCGTCTTCAACAAAAACTCTACATCCGATTGCTGCTCTTTAGGGTGGCGGATTGAGGTTAACACTATCTGCTCTGGCTGCTTTTGCTGATGCTGTTTGGCTAATTTACTTAATGTTCGACCAGGGCCTACTTCCAACAGAACTTGTGTTGGTTTTTTAAATAACTCCTGTAAACCTTGCTCAAAACGTACCGTTTGCCTGACGTGATTCGACCAATATTCAGCTGAAGTTGCTTCCTGGGTTTTAATCCAAGTACCAGTAACGTTGGACAGGTAAGGAATTTGTGGCGACTTTAGGCTAACTTGAGCGACTCGCTCTTTAAAAGGAGCTAGAATCGGCTCCATCATTGGTGAATGGAAGGCATGGGAGGTGTGGAGTAAGCGACAATCCACATTTAAGCTTATTAACTGATTTTGTAAAGCTTTTACTGCCTCGGTAGCACCAGAAATCACACAGGAGTCTGAACCATTGATTACAGCTACAGATAGTTCTGACCCTAAATAAGGTTGTACTTGTTGCTCTGATAGGGCGACTGACAACATACTTCCTAAAGGTAGTTGCTGCATCAGTTGACCCCGTGCCGTTACTAAAGCTAACGCATCTTCCAGCGAAAATACACCAGAGAGGGTGGCTGCCACATATTCGCCAATACTATGACCAATCATGGCTACGGGATGCACTCCCCAAGACATCCATAACTTTGCTAGAGCGTATTCAATCACAAACAGTGCTGGTTGAGTAATTGCTGTCTGTTGTAATTGCTTGGTCGCTGTTTCTGCCTCTGCTGCTGTGGGATATAGGAGTTGACGTAAATCTAGTTTTAGTTGAGGCTGGAGTAACTCACAGCAGATATCTACCTGTTGGGCAAAGGTAGCTTCACTCTGGTAGAGTTCTTGTGCCATGTTTACATACTGCGCTCCTTGACCCGTGAACATAAACACTACAAAGCGATCGCTTGCTTCGGTAGAATTAGTCAGAATTCTTTGTGGTTCTGATAGGGCTTGAAGTGCATCCTCAATATCTGTGGCTAAGACCAGCCGACGATGATTAAATGATTGACGACCGACTTGCAGAGTATATGCCACATCAGCCAGGTTAAGTTCTGGCTGTACTTTGAGGTGATTGAGTAAATTAGTTGTTGCTGTTTCTAATGCGGAATTAGTTTTGGCGGACAGTAGTAATAATTGTCTGGTTCTAGAAGGAGATGAAGGTTCTATGACTGGTGCTTCTTCTAGGACTACATGAGCATTAGTACCGCCAAATCCGAAAGAACTAACTCCTGCACGGCGAGGTGTACCGTTGGTTTTCCACTCACAAAGCTCAGTGTTGACGTAAAAGGGGCTATTGGCAAAATCAATTTGAGGATTAGCAGACTCGAAGTTAATCGACGGTGGGAGTAGTTGGCGATCTAGTGATAATACAGTCTTAATTAAACCCGTAATTCCAGCAGCAG
>JBDKJC010000396.1:0-4505 GCA_039796815.1 Cyanobacteriota bacterium
ATCGCTCAAGAAACCCGAGAAATTTTTGCTCCCTTGGCAAATAGGCTGGGTATTGGTCGTATTAAGTGGGAACTAGAAGATCTTTGCTTTAAATACCTAGAGCCAGAAGCTTATGACGAAATCAAATCTTTAATTGCAGAAAGAAGAGCAGATCGCGAGGCAAGAATTGCTCGAGTTACCGAAACATTGCACTCGGGTTTAAAAAACCAAAAGATCGACGTGGTGGAGTTGAAGGGTAGACCAAAGCACCTCTATGGTATTTACCAGAAGATGCAGCGTCAGCAAAAAGAGTTTAGTCAAATTTATGACATCGCTGCTTTTAGAATTATTGTCAAAACCAACGAAGAATGTTATCGTGCTTTAGCGGTAGTTCATGATGCTTTTACACCGATCCCTGGTCGTTTTAAAGATTATATTGGCTTACCTAAACCAAATCGCTATCAGTCTTTACACACCACTGTAGTTGGTACTAATGGTCGTCCGATTGAGATTCAGATTCGGACGAAAGAAATGCATCAGGTTGCCGAATACGGAATTGCTGCTCACTGGAAATATAAAGAAACAGGTTCGAGTAACGTAAGCATATCTTCAGAAGAAGATGACAAATTTACTTGGCTAAGACAGCTATTAGAATGGCAGAAAGATCTAAGTGACGCTCAAGAGTATATGGAAAGCGTCAAAGATAACCTGTTTGAAGATGATGTATACGTCTTTACACCTGATGGTGATGTTGTGTCTCTAGCTCATGGAGCAACTCCCGTAGACTTTGCTTATCGTATCCATAGCGAAATCGGCAATCATATGAAAGGGGCGAGGGTTAATGGTCGTTGGTCAGTGTTGTCTAAACCTTTAGAAAATGGTGATATTGTCGAGATTGTCACCCAGAAAAACAGTCACCCCAGTTTGGACTGGCTTAATTTTGTCGTATCCCCCACGGCTCGTAATCGTATTCGTCAATGGTACAAATTATCTCACCGTGATGAAAATATTGTCCGTGGGAAAGAATTACTCGAGAAAGAGATGGGCAAAAGTGGCTTTGACTCGTTGCTCAAATCTGAAGCAATGCAGATTGTGACTCAACGCTGTAATTATCATTCAGTTGAAGATTTGCTAGCAGCTTTAGGTTATGGCGAAATTACGCAAAATCATGTGGTTAACCGTCTACGAGATGTAGCTAGAGAGCAACAATCCGTGGAAACCGAATTAGAAACAGAAGAAATAGAGATTCCTGCTAATCTCAATAGCAATTATGAGAAATACAGAGGTGGTAACTCGCCGATCATTGGCGTAGAAGGAATGCTGTATCATCTAGCAGGCTGCTGTAAACCCTTGCCAGGGGAGTCCATTATCGGTGCAGTTACCCTAAGCTCAAGAGGAATCTCCATTCATGGTCAAGGCTGTGAGAATGTAGACAAAGTACCAGGAGAAAGAATTATTCCCGTTAGCTGGAATGATGAGGCGGAGGATAATAAAGTCTTTACTTACCCCGTAGATCTTCAGATTGAAGCAATGGATCGCGTGGGAGTATTTAAAGATATTCTGGCACGTCTTAGCGATCGCGGGATCAATGTCCGCAATGCAGGAGTGAAGACTAGTCGTGATAAACCAGCATTAATTTCTTTGAGCTTAGATATTCGCGATCGCCAACAGCTAGAATATGTATTCCAAAGAATTAAAAGTATGAGCGACGTTCTTAATATTCGTCGGGTGATGAATTCTGGGGAATAATAGCTATCAGCTATAACGCGACGTTAGGAGGACGCGAAGCTAATCCTTTAGGACTAATCCTTTAGGACAGCTAATTAAAATAATTTAGCGGTAATTGTTTCTAGGGCTTTTAATCCAGTTAAAGAGCCACGGATTAGTCTAATGGCGGTAATAGGTTGTTTAATGAGGGAGATCGCCATTGGCAAAGATTTGATATTTCCTTGGCTATCAATCACTTGATTTAAGTCTGGGATATCTCCCCTAAGATCGTCACTAACTACCCTAAGCATAGCGACAGCTATACCTTGGCGCTGTAATTCTTTTACATAGCTATAACCTTCCATCTCGACAATGGTAGCGGAATACTGTTGAGCGAGAATGAACTTTTCTCTAGCTTGATTGATAATGCGATCGCTGGTTAAAGCAATAACTAGATCGACTGATGATTTTAATGATGTTGATAATTTTCGTTGAATATTAGTAGTCAATTCAGCATCGAGATCTATGAGATTATGGTTTATATCTTGGCAACTTTTTACTAAAACATAATCTTTTACAGTATGACAATTAGATAAACTACCGCATAATCCCATAATTAAAACATTTGCCGAACGATTTATTTCCTCAGAATAATTTAATAAAACCTGAGTGGTATGCTTAACACCTATGGGAATCGCAATAACTTTAATACTATCTACGCCAGATTTTGATAAACCGCGACAAACCGCTTGATATTCCGCTCCTTGAGGCACAACAATAGTATTGATCGATAGCATCACGACTTTATTCAACTTTATGCAAATATTTAAAATAATATATGTCTTCAACTGAACCAGAGAAGTTAACCAACAAACCTGCTTTGTGGAGCAAGATCAAAGAAAACAGTATTACAGTCGCTGTGGCGCTTGCTTTGGCCTTTGTTATTCGGCTCTTTATAGCCGAACCTCGCTACATTCCTTCCGAGTCAATGTTTCCTACTCTCTCAACAGGCGATCGCTTAGTCATCGAAAAAGTCGGCTATAAATTTCATCCCCCAGATCAAGGCGATATCATTGTCTTTCAGCCACCAGAAATGTTGAGAATTCTGGGCAATTTCGATAAAAATCAAGCCTTTATCAAAAGAGCGATCGCCAAATCTGGAGAAACAGTAGCGGTCAAAAATGGAATAGTTTACGTCAACGAGCAACCTTTAATCGAAGATTACATAGCTGCACCCCCAGAATATGAACTTATCCCCGTCACTGTACCAAAAGGACAGTTATTTGTAATGGGCGATAATCGCAACAATAGTAATGATTCTCATATCTGGGGTTTTCTACCAGCAGAAAATGTAATTGGTCGTGCAGTATTTCGCTTTTGGCCTTTAGAACGTATCGGGATAGTTTAATTAATTACAATATTCCTACTCACCCGATACTGATATCTTTTCCACTAATTACATTGTGCTAATCTTACTGATTTTCAATGGAGCGATCGCTATTTTTTGTTGATATAAATCCGCAGCTAATAAGGGAAATCTCGTAAATAAGTTACAATCTAGCCAAGAAATATTTACCAAAAAATTTTCAAATGAAGTTAAAAGAAAAATATCTTACGGACGAAAATGGCAATCGAATTGGCGTACTCTTGGAAATCGAAGAATATCATAAACTATTAGAGGCATTAGAAGAGTTGGAAGCAATTCGAGCTTACGACAATGCTATTTCTGACAATGATGAAGAAATAGCTTTTGAAAATGTGATTTCACAAATAGAGCAAAGTCGCTAATGAGTTACAGCATTAATATTAAAAAACGTGCTGCTAAAACTTTGGCTAAATTACCAGATCGAGATTATCAAAAAATTCGAGATACAATTAGAGAATTAGGAGAAAATCCCAGACCTTCAGGATGATTGCAATTAACAGGAAGAGAAGGTTGGCGTATTAGGATAGGTGTTTATCGAGTTATTTATGAAATAAGCGATCGCAGTCTGACTGTAACTATTCTCGATATTGGGCATCGAAGAGATATTTATCGATAATTTTAATAATTTATGTTTTTTTTCAAAACAGTAGCGGTAGGCTAGATTAGCGGCAGATCAATACACCAAAAACCAACATTAGTCATTTATATTGCCATTTCATGTTGTTAAAACTCATGGTTATCGTTCTAATTCTCCAATCTTATCTATAGTATTTTGATACCAAATTAAATTTTTTTGCTGTTGATATAAATTAGCTGCTGTTTGAAAATTTTCCAGAGCTTTTTGTTTATTTCCTCTTTGTTGATAAATATTTCCGCAACCATAGTAAGAGTTTGCATAATTGGGATTGATTTTAATTGCTTGATTAAAATCAGCTAGTGCTTGTGAATAGTTTTTTTGCTTATAGTAAGTAAAACCTCGATTATTATAAGCAAAAATAAAATTAGGATTGATTTTAATTGCTTGATTAAAATTAGCTAGTGCTTGTGAGTAGTTTTTTTGGATATTATAAACAAGACCTCGATTATTGTATGCATCAGCAAAATCAGGATTAATTTTAATTGCTTGATTAAAATCAGCTAGCGCTTGTGCATAGTTTTTTTGTTCATAGTGAACAAGGCCTCGATTACGGTACGCATGAAAATAATTAGGATCGAGGTCTATTGTATAGTTAAAATCAGCTAGTGCTTGTGAGTAGTTTTTTTGGTCAGAGTAAACAAGACCTCGATTATTGTACGCATCAGCAAAATCAGGATTAATTTTAATTGCCTGGTTAAAATTAGTTAGTGCTTGTGAGTAGTTTTTTTGGTCGTAGTAAACAAGACCTCGATTACG
>JBDKJC010000397.1:0-4499 GCA_039796815.1 Cyanobacteriota bacterium
GTTAGAGAAATATTTAGGGATAGAATTTGGTTGGCAGTAAAAATTGGCAACCGCCCTAAAGGAAAGGATCTACCCTTCCTTTAAAACTAGATTTCCTAGTCGCGATCGTTAATTTTTCGTCGCTGTAATTAATTTTTTGATTGCTGCCAATTTCAAAATAGATTATAATAATACGAGCGTTCGATATAAAAAAATGCCAAAAATAGTTGATGTCCAGCAATATCGTCAAGAACTTCTAAGCAAATGCTTCGATCTATTTGCGGAAAAGGGCTATGCACAGGTAACCACCAGGCAAATCGCTCAAGAATTAGGAGTTTCAACTGGTACTTTGTATCATTATTTTCCTAACAAGCAAATTTTGTTTGAACAGCTGGCTCAACAAGTTAGTTTACAAGACGTAGAAATTATTGCTCAGATCGATCGCCACCAAAGTGTTACCGATAAAATCACTGCGTTAGGTCAACTACTAATTGAGAATCAAGAATACATTGTTAAACAAGCAGCAATTTGGTTAGATTTTCGACAGCAAATTTCAGCACGGGAAGTTAAGCATAATTTAGTATTTCAGCAGATTGATTCTCGTTATGAACAAGCTATAGTCGAACTATTTGACCTTAAAGATTCAAAGCTAGCTAAGTTAATTTGGACTTTAATTGATGGCATTTCCATTAATCAGATCGATCGTGATGAGAGTTCCTTTGCTACTCAAGTTGAACTGTTGATTCAGATGCTAATTGCCTACTTTGAAAAACATATCTTGGATTAATCTAAGATATCTCTTTTTTTATTTTTTTTATAACGAACGCTCTATATAAAATATTTAGGGAAAGTAAAATGCTCAATATTAGTGAATTATCTCAAGGTATTGAAGAGGTAGAGTTCTGGTTTTTAGTTGTGTTGGCAATTATAGAAATAGGAATCGATCTTTTTTTTGCTCACAAAAGAAACTATCAAGATACGGTAGCAAATATTGCGATCGCGATCGTTTATAGTATTACCAGCACCACCATTATCTATTTGGTTGTTCTGGCTGGACTTGCGTTTTTTAGTCAGTTTAGTCTTAGTAAGATTCCCACTAATGGCTGGACATTAATATTGGCAGTAATGATTGCCGATTTCATCTACTATTGGGAACATCGAACTGAACATCGGATTCGTTTCTTTTGGGCATATCATAATGTTCACCATAGTTCGACGGATTATAATCTTACAGTAGCCTCAAGATTATCCTGGGTAGAAACTTGCTTTTTATGGATTTTCTATATACCGATGGCGTTACTAGGTTTCGATCCGTTACTGATTTTGATTGCAGTTCAAATTGATGCTGCATATCAAACCTGGATTCATACACAAAAAATAGGTTGCTTGGGTATTCTTGAGAAGATAATCAATACTCCAGCCTTGCATCGGGTGCATCACGCTTCTAACCAAAACTATATCGATAAAAATTTTGGTGGTATTTTGATGATTTGGGATCGATTATTTGGTACATATCAAGCTGAAGAAAAAGCTCCAGTTTATGGACTAACTAAAAATATTAGAACTAACAATCCAATTTTGATAAATACGCTCGAATATCAGCGTATCGCAAAATATATCTCCAAATCCAGAAGTGTTAGAGAAGTTTGGTCTAGTGTTTTTGGCACTTTAGATTGACAACCTAAAAAGTCTAAACATCTTTAGTTAAATTGACCAGCAAATAGCCAATGATCGTGCAAACTTAGCTATTGGTTAGGAATTTTAAAACAATCAATCCAAATAACTAAACTGTAGTAAATTGAGAATTGCGATCGCCAAGGGCGACACGACCCTAAAGGATTCCCTAAAGGGTATATGCCCTAAAGGATTCCCTATCGGTCACGAAGCGGTATCCTTTAGGACACCTTCGGATAAGCTAGCGCGTCAGTTAGTCCTTTAGGATACCCAAAGGGCTTGCGCTCGAATGGGTGTAATCGCCTAAAAAGAGAAATCTTGTTCTTATACGATTAATAACAAAGCTTGCTGCTTAATTTCTTCGGGCTTTATTCTTAAAAGCAACTCTTTTTCTGTATATTGGCCTTCAAAAGCTTCAATAGCTGCTTTTTTTATGGCAGTGTCAAAAGCATCATTTAAAATTTCTTGCAATTCATCTTCATCAGCATAATATCCTCCCGATTTACGTCTTTTATTAGTTCGTTTAATTTCTTTAGTTGAATTATAGATTGAAAATTCCCAAGACCTAGTGATGCGCTCTTCGGCTGCTTGCTTAATAAGATGTAAAAGTAAAATTACGGCATAACTATAAATTTTATTTAGTTTATCTTCTTTAGACATTGCTTCGAGTTCGCCAACTAATTCCAAAGCCTGGTCATATTTTTGCTCTTCGATAAATTGACGTAGCATTAATAATTCTTCCATATCACTTCAAACTATCAAAGTTATACTTTTCAATAATTCTCCATCATCTCTCATGCCTTATTGCGAGCAGGATGTTGCAGCCAAAAAGCTCGTAAGATTTTTCTAGCGATTAAGTGCATTCATAATATTTTATTTCAGGTTGAGATAGGTTTCGCCTAGCGTATATTCATTTAGCTAGTCGAGTCGCAATCGATCGATACTTTAAGCTAAAAAGGTGATCGCCTGAAAAAATAAATCTTGTTCTGGTGCGATCGCAATTCTAACTAGATATTCAGAAACTTGCCTCACAACCCCGTACCTACGCTTTTATTTTCTCCAACATCAATTTAGAGCGTTTGACATCTTCGGGAATATTAACGGGATAATCACCTGTGAAGCAGGCTGAACAGAAATTATTAGTATTCTCCTGAGTTGCTTCCAGCATTCCCTGCCAAGATAAATATGCCAAGGTATCAACACCAATTCGTGCTTCAATCTCTTTCACAGATTTTGTCGCTGCAATGAGCTGGTCTTGGTTATCGGTATCGATGCCATAAAAACAAGGATGAGTTACGGGAGGAGAAGAAATTCGCATATGTACTTCCGTTGCCCCAGCATCTCTTAAAGTTTTAACAATTTTTTTACTGGTTGTACCGCGCACGATCGAATCATCAACAATGATAATTCTTTTCCCTTGCAAGGCATCTTTAAGGGTATTGAGTTTCATGCGAATGCCAGCTTCCCGCATACTTTGAGTCGGTTGAATAAAGGTACGCCCAACATAGCGATTTTTAATTAATCCTTCACCGTAGGCAAGACCCGATTCACGAGAAAAGCCAATCGCGGCTGGAATACCCGAATCTGGAACTCCAATCACTAAATCGGCATCCACAAAGGATTCTCTAGCTAGTTGTCTACCAAGACGAATACGGTAGCTATATAGTGTCTCGTCGTGCATTACACTATCAGGGCGCGCAAAGTAGATCATTTCAAAGATACAGAGCTTTTTATCGGCTTCCTTAGTCCACATTACTGAAGCAACTCCCGACTCTGTAATCCAAACTAGTTCTCCTGGCTCGACGTCACGGACATATTCCGCACCAATAATATCTAGGCCACAGGTTTCGGAAGATAAGACATAGCGCTGAGGTGAATCATCTTCTGTTGCTAGCACACCAATTACCAAAGGACGAATGCCATTGCGATCGCGCGCTCCCATCAAACCATCAGGAGTGGCGATCGCTAAACTATAAGCACCTTCACAAAGTTTAAAGGCGTTTACTGCACCCTGAATCCAGTTTTTACCTTGATTAATTTCGTCGGCGATCGTTAAAGCAATCATTTCCGAATCAGTAGAGCTAATAAAACTAGCCTCTCGCTGAATTAGATGCTGACGTAGTTCTACAGCATTGACTAAATTACCATTATGAGCTAGGGCTAATTTACCTAGTCTGGTATCTAATACGACGGGTTGGGCATTTTCTTTTAAACTAGAGCCAGTAGTAGAATAGCGGGTATGACCAACCGCAATTTCTCCAGGTAGCTGATTTAAGATTGCTTCACTAAATACCTGAGAAACCAACCCCATATCTTTATGGCAATAAAGATCACCTTTGTTTAAAGTAGCGATTCCTGCTGATTCTTGTCCTCGGTGTTGTAGGGCATAAAGACCAAAATAGGTTAGTTTAGCTACATCAAAAGTTGTTTCAGGGGCGTATACCCCAAATACACCACAGGCTTCTTCTGGCTTATCAACCCTCTGAATATCCATTAAAGAATCAGAATCTTTTGTCCAAGCGAAAGATTGTTGTGGCATCATGCTATTGGCTGGCTCCTACCTTTGGGTAATAAGTATTTACAGGTATATGTATTTACTAGGGAAATGCTACTAACGTCTTCCAGATTAAATGCTTTGAGAAATAGTTTAGAGCTATTAGAGCTAGATGTTTCCTGGCAAGTTTCCTGGCAATAAATCTTAAAGATTTTCTGGTTTGCGTAACAAGCTAGTGGTTCGTCACTATTTTAATGAAGCATCAAAAGACTAATCTGTTTTCTATTGCCTGTGACCAAGTAATAGTTAACTCTTTGATCTTAACATTAATTAACGATAGATTATCATTTGT
>JBDKJC010000398.1:0-4495 GCA_039796815.1 Cyanobacteriota bacterium
CTTAACAAAAAGTATGGAGTCCAAAGAGTCAAAGCGACTAATAGTAAGAATGCTTTAACTAGATCGACAGCGCAATATTTAGCTTTTAATAGTAAATACAACAAACAAACTCAAGAATCACAACAACTTAAATACAATGTAAAGGACAAACAACATTTTGTACAATTAAAGTCTTTCCAGGATGAATTTGGCTTAGATTGGCAGATTGTAGTAGTTGTTCCCGAAACCGATTTTATCGGGCAAATCAAAAGCAATACTCGCACTACTATTCTGCTGTGTATAATAGCCTCGGGAGTAGCTGCCGTAGTCGGTCTTCTCACCTATCGATGGATTTTACAGCCAATTTTGCGAGTAAACACAGCAGCCAAAGCGATCGCTTCTGGGGAATGGTCACAAACAGTAGATGTGCGACGCTCTGATGAACTGGGAGAACTAGCCAAGTCATTTAATAATATGGCTCTTCAGCTCAAAAAGTTTTTTGCTAGTCTAGAAGCTAAAAATGTAAAACTTCGCCAATTAAGGGCTGAAACTATACTTCAAAATAATGAGCTACGGCAGGTCAAAGATAAGTTAATCGAGTCTAATCACAACCTAGAACAAAAGATTTCAGAGCGTACTCAAGAACTGTCACAAACTTTAGAAATTCTCAAAGCTATACAGGCTCAATTAGTAGTTGAAAACACCCTGCTGCGGAATGCCGAATCAACTTCTACCTATGACTATCAAGTTGGGGGAAGCTTATCGATGAATACACCATATTACGTGGTGCGTTCTGCCGATTGTCAGCTTTATAACGCCTTAAAGCAAGGCAAGTTTTGTTACATTTTGAATGCACGGCAAATGGGTAAGTCTAGCTTGATGGTGCGCATGATCCACAACCTCCAACAAGAAGGATATCGCTGTATGGCAATCGATCTGACTCGTATCAGCAATGAAAACATTACTCCCGAACAATGGTATAAAGGATTAGCTGTAGAGTTATGGCAAGGTTTTGATCTATGCGATCGCGTTAATCTCAAAACTTGGTGGAACGAACATAAAGATTTATCCCTGATTCAGAGGTTAAGTCAATTTATTGAAGAAATTTTGTTGAGGGAAACTAAAGCTGAGGATAATCTTGACCAACCACCAATAGTCATTTTCTTTGATGAAATTGATAGCGTTCTGAGCTTAGACTTTTCAGTTGATGACCTCTTTGCCTTAATTCGTGCTTGTTATAATCAGCGTGGTTTTAATCAAGATTACCAACGTTTAACTTTTGCTTTATTTGGTGTGGCTACTCCTTCTAATCTAATTAGCGATCGCCAGCAAACACCCTTTAATATTGGTCAGGCAATTCAGCTAGAGGGATTTAAATTGCATGAGGCTCAACCGCTGCAAACTGGACTTCAATCAAAAACTAGCAATCCGCAGCTATTACTTGAAGAGGTGTTAGCTTGGACAAATGGTCAACCTTTTCTGACCCAAAAGCTCTGTCAGCTAATTTGCTCTGAGTCAGTTTCAGTGCCTATCAAGAATCTGGCAATGTGGATTGAGCAGTTTGTACGAACTCATGTGATCGACAACTGGCAATCCCAAGATGAACCTGAGCATTTAAAAACTATCTGCGATCGCCTATTAAGCAACGAACAAAAAATTGGTTCTTTACTGGCAATGTATCAGCAAATTCTACAACAAGGATTTATCCTCGTAGATAATAGCATTGAGCAACAAGAACTAATGCTTTCGGGATTGATTATCAAGCAAAAAGGTAGGCTAGTGGTTCGTAACCGCATTTATCAAGAAGTATTCAATTTACTTTGGGTTGAAACACAGTTATTTCAATTGCGCCCTTATTCAGAAGCTTTAAAAGCATGGCAGAAATCCCAATATACCGATACATCTCGCTTATTGAGAGGACAAGCTTTGCAGGATGCACAACAATGGTCGCGGGGCAAAAGTTTGAGCAATCTCGACTATCGTTTTTTAGCAAGCAGCGAAGAATTTGACAGGAAAGAAGCACAACAGGCTTTGGAGGCAGAACGCGCTCAAGAAATTGAAACTCAACTGATAGAAAAACAAAAGATTGCTCGCTTACAACGCTATTTTTTGATACTTCTCAGTTTTGCATTGTTCAGTGTTTTAGGGCTTGGTGCGATCGCTTATAGGCAATACCGTCAGGCTATCCTTAACGAAATTAAAGCTCTGGGTAATTATTCTGAAGCTCTATTTGCCTCTAATGAAAGATTAGAAGCCTTGATTACCGCGATTAAGGTCAAACAAAAATGGCAGAATCTAGATTATCAGGATCCAAATACAGAGCGACAGATTGAATCAGTTCTGCGGCAAACAGTATATGGCGTTGATGAATATAACCGCTTATCAGGACATACAGCAACAGTTTTTGGCGTAGATATTAGCCCTAATGGTCAGCTAATCGCAACGGGAAGTGAAGATCGAACAGTAAAACTCTGGAAACCCGATGGAACTTTACTCAATACTTTTGAAGGACACAAAGCGGCTGTGTGGGATGTTGCTTTTAGCCCTGATGGTCAGAGAATTGCCTCTGCTAGCCGAGATAAAACTGTCAAGCTTTGGAACCCTGATGGTAAATTAATCGATACTCTTAAAGGCCATCAAGATGAGGTGTTAGGAATTGCTTTTAGCCCTGATGGTCAGAGAATTGCCTCTGCTAGCCGAGATAAAACTGTCAAGCTTTGGAATCCTGATGGTAAATTAATTGATACTCTTAAAAGCCATCAAAGTTCAGTTTGGAAAGCTGTTTTTAGTCCCGATGGTCAGATGATTGCTACTGCTAGTGAAGACAAAACTGTCAAACTCTGGAAATTAAATTCTCAAGGTCGGTTTCAAGTTCAGCGAACTCTTGGAGGTCATACCAGTGAGGTTAGAGATATCGCTTTTAGCCCCGACGGCAAGACAATAGCCTCGGTTAGTAATGATAATACTGCTAAACTTTGGCAAGCAAATAGCGGTAAATTACTACACACTTTAGAAGATCATAGCTCTCCAGTCGTTGGAGTAGTTTTTTGCCATAATAGCAAGATAGTTGTTACTGGTAGTTGGGATGGAACAATTAAAATTTGGAATCTTGAAGGCACTTTATTAAAGACAATCAATATTGAAAAAAAGAGAATGTGGGATATTGATATTTGGGATATTGATATTAGTCCTGACAACAATAGTATCGCCTCGGCTTCTGAGGAAAATACAGTTAAACTAGCCAAACTAGACAATCCTCTGTTAAAAGTTCTGAGAAACCACAGTGAGCCAGTTATTGACGTAGCTTTTAATTCTCAAGAAAACACAATTGCTACCGCCAGTGATGACCGTACGATTAAATTGTGGTCTGAGGATGGTTCACTATTAACTACTTTTAAAAGCCAGCAAGATTCAGTTTTGGGAATTGCTTGGAGTCACGATGGTAATCAAATTGTATCTGGACATTGGGACGGTGCGATTAACTTCTGGCAAGTCAAAGATTCAAATCCACCCCAAGTACATCTAAACAAAACTATTAAAGGTCATAAAGTTGGTGTGTGGCGAATTGCTGTTAGCCCTGACAGAAAAATGATTGCTACCGCCAGTGAAGATTTGACGGCAAAACTCTGGGATTGGCGTGGTAATTTGATTACTAGCTTAAATGGTCATCAAGATGTTGTAAGAGCCGTTGCTTTTAGTCCTGACAGTAAAACCGTGGCGACTGCCAGTTACGATAAAACTATTAAGCTTTGGAATACTAGAGGAAAGATTTTAGCAACCCTCAGAGAACATAATAATAGTGTAGGGGCGGTGGCTTATAGTCCTGACGGCACAGTGTTAGCAACTGCTGATGTTGACGGTATAATCAAGCTTTGGAAAATAAATACACAGCAAGATAGAGTTTCGGTCAATTTAAGTAAAACTATCCAAGGTCATAGCGATGAAGTCAGGAAAATTGTTTTTAGTCCTGACGGTCAGTTAATTGCTTCTGCCAGCGAAGATAATACCATTAAACTTTGGCATCCCAGTGGTAAATGGTTAAATACCCTCTACGGACATGAAGAAGCAGTCTGGAGCGTTGCTTTTAGCCCTGATGGCAAAACTCTAGCATCTGCTAGTGAAGACCATACTGTGATTATTTGGAATCTTCAGCGGATGTTTAGACTGGATTTATTGGCTGCTGGCTGTCGCCAAATAGAAAATTATCTACGAACTAATGCAGAAGTTAGTCAAAGCGATCGCCTTCTTTGTGAAAATTGAAAATTTCAATAGAGTAAAAGAGTAGAAAATTTGACTAATCTAGAGGTGCAGACAAGTATTGTCATCGATACTTTGCCGTGAAAGCCTGCGATTACTTCGTGGCGAAAATATAGGGTTCGTGCAACCAGAGGCAGCGTAGTAAAATTTTGCACTTTTTAAGCTAGCGGGGCGACAATAGTAGCTAGAAAGCAGACATAATGAGTATCATAGCTTTTTGACCTCGTTGATAAAATGGGCGTTTATTAGGGGATAAATT
>JBDKJC010000399.1:0-4490 GCA_039796815.1 Cyanobacteriota bacterium
AGTTTGTTGGTACTTTACCAAAACCCGCGAACAGTTTCGGATCTCAGGGAAGCTTGAGTTAGTTACTGTTCAAGAAACAAATCTTGATTTACAAAAAGCACGTAAAATAACTTGGCACGATCTTTCTGACTCGGCGCGATCGCAGTTTGCTTGGCCAGATCCCGCCCAACCTAAATCAGATCGATCGGCTTTTGAGATCGAGCTTGTAGACGCAAATAACCCTCACGATAACTTCTGCCTATTATTATTAACGCCCCACAGAATCGACCATCTTCAATTAAAAGGCGATCCTCAGCAACGTTTCTTATACACTCTCCAACAAGACGAAACCTGGACAAATCAAGCAATTAACCCTTAACAATGAGCAATGAACAGTGAGTAATCAGTAATTAGTAATCAGTAATCAGTAATCAATTCTCATGAATGAAATCGGCACTTTAGGAGAAAGGTTAGTTGGTCGATGGTTACAGTTAAATAATTATGAACTATTGGAGTATAACTGGCGTTGTCGCTGGGGAGAAATTGATTTAATTGCACAGGAGCAAACATCTAGGGCGATCGCCTTTATCGAAGTTAAAACCCGCAATGCTTATAATTGGGATGCAGATGGTTTACTGGCGCTCAACGCTGCTAAACAGCAAAAGTTAATTAAAACTGCATCTCTGTTCTTAAGTAAACATGCTTCCTTGGCTGAGTTGCCCTGTCGCTTCGATCTGGGACTAGTTAGCTATCAATCTTCTAACCTGACTAAAAACGCTAACTCGGATTTTAACCAAATTGAGCATTTGGAAATTGGTCAAACAATTACAATTAACCGTCATCAATTAACCATTAAAGATTATTTAGCAGCAGCGTTTGATTAACTGGCGTTACCCAAGCAAGAACAACCACAAATGTCTTTGAACTATTTAGTATTTTGTCAGTAATTTCCCAGTGGTAAAAATACGCGATCGCTAATTTTTTTTTAGCTAAAGACTAAGTATTATTACTTATAAGTTAAAATAGCTTAAATTAGTTTAAATTAACTTAGAAATTTATTTTTTAATATTTAATTGAGAGCGATCGCTAATTATTCTTGAATTATTTATAGAACTAAAATAGTTAAAAAATTTGTTTTAAAGTTTTATTTGGATAACTAAAAAACAGACCAAAAGTCGCTTTATTTATTAAAAATATATTAAAACACACATCCAAGTAGAAAATTATAATAACAAAATATATTGAACAGTATTAATATGTGTCTAGGTCAAATAAAGAAATCAAAAAATAGTAAATTTGAGTTAAATCATCTCAAATTTTAGTTTTACCCTATTTCCAGGTAATTATAAATTCAGTAATCATACGGATGAGTAAAATTGCGGAGATGAATACAATGTCACTGTCAAAACTTTATGTTTACTCCAAACAAAATTTTGATTTGGTAAATTCTGACCTGGCGACTCTACCGACATTGGAAAAAATTGCCACAGACTTCAACAGATAAATAAACTTTTCTGGCTATCAGGCTGTAAAAAAATCTTTTTAAACTCAAATAAAAACTGTTTCAGCCTACAGCGTCACTGAGCAAATTCATTAGTCGCACTACCAAGAATTATCGGATTGATGTTCTCCCAAGCAATAACAAAAAAGCTGAGTTAATCATGAAAAAAATCACCTATCAAGCTGCCCTAAAAGACCTAATCTTGCTCGTCCCCACTGAAGAATATAGCAATCCAGAATTGGCCCAAAGTTTAATGGAATCAGGTGTTAATGAGCCAATTATTTTTTCCACTGATGGCACAAAAAGCCGTTTTGGCATGAAAAAACTCAACGTTAAAGATGGACTTAAAAGACTTAACTTGGCTGCAAGTAATCCAGAAATTGGTGAGTTGATTGCTCAAGTGGTACTAGTGGAAGATTCAATTACAGAATTAATGCCACTAGCTACTACCACTACTGCTACAGATAAAAAAATAACTGAAGTACACCTTGACCAAAAAACTTACAGTTGGAAAAACGAAAAACGCAATATTTCAGAGCGCTGCACTGCCAAAGAGCTGGGAAGCAAATATGGTATTAGATTGCAGTATCTTAACACTGTAATTCAGGGTAAAGTCAAATGTAGCAGAGGTTGGAGTTTGGTTAAATCTGAAGCAGCCATATCTTAAAGATGGCAATTTCTCTGATTTGATAACTCGGTTGATAGCCCGAAAAATACCCGAAATGTATCTTTCTTCCACTTCAAGCAGTGTAGCTTTTCCCATAGCAAGATAATTGCTAGAGCTATGCTGCTTTTTGCTTTTTAAAGGTAGAAATCAAGCCTCGCTGAAATAGAAACATAATCTTAAAACTGTTTTTACAAAATATTTAGTCATTTTTTCCTGAGAAACGTTAACATAAGTTAACAACGTTTTAAAAAAACTAATAGCTTGTTAGTGCTGCTTTGTCTTTACATATCTTAAACTATATCTAAATGGACTATGACGGGTCGAGGTATCTAGTCAGATGTAGCCCGCTAATTTTCGGGTTCGGCAAGGTGACAATCGTTAAAATAAACAAACATATAAGATTTTTAATCTTCAGCTAAGGGAGGCTGTCTGAGTGAGCAAAGATAACAATAAAAAGTGGCGTAATGCAGGTCTATATGTCTTGCTAGCCATTGTGGTAGTTGCTTTAGGTACTGCCTTTTTAGATCAACAACCACAAACTAGTCAAAGCTGGCCTTATAGCCGACTAATTGACGAAGTTCAAAACAATAAAATAGAAACAGTAAAAATTAGTGCTGACCGTACTCAAGCGCAGGTAATTGACCGCGAAGGAACACCAATTAGAGTCAATCTACCCAACGATCCTCAGTTAATTGACATTCTCAGCGACAATGGTGTCGATATTGCTGTTCTACCTCAAGGAGATGAAGGATGGTTATTTAGAGCTTTAAGTAGTCTCTTATTCCCAATTCTTTTATTAGTAGGCTTATTCTTCCTGTTAAGAAGAGCGCAAAGTGGACCAGGTTCTCAAGCCATGAATTTTGGTAAATCTAAAGCCAGAGTGCAAATGGAACCAAAGAGTCAAGTAACCTTTGGTGATGTTGCGGGGATCGAGCAAGCCAAGCTTGAGCTGACTGAGGTTGTTGATTTTCTGAAAAATGCCGATCGCTTTACTGCTATTGGTGCCAAAATTCCTAAAGGGGTACTTTTGGTTGGCCCTCCTGGAACAGGTAAAACTTTGTTGGCAAAGGCCGTAGCTGGTGAAGCAGGAGTACCTTTCTTTAGTATTTCTGGTTCAGAATTCGTAGAAATGTTTGTCGGTGTCGGTGCGTCCCGCGTCCGTGACTTATTTGAACAGGCAAAAGCTAATGCTCCTTGTATTGTCTTTATCGATGAGATTGATGCAGTAGGTCGCCAACGTGGTGCTGGTCTCGGCGGTGGTAATGATGAGCGGGAACAAACTCTTAACCAACTTCTGACTGAGATGGATGGTTTTGAAGGTAACACTGGTATTATCATCATCGCTGCTACTAACCGTCCTGATGTATTAGACTCTGCACTAATGCGTCCTGGTCGCTTTGACCGCCAAGTAGTGGTAGACCGTCCTGACTACGCTGGTCGTCAAGAAATTCTGAACGTTCATGCTCGTGGTAAAACCCTGGCTAAAGACGTGGACTTGAATAAAATCGCTCGTCGTACTCCTGGCTTTACTGGTGCTGATTTAGCGAACTTACTGAACGAAGCAGCAATCCTCGCTGCGCGTCGTAGCTTAACCGAAATCTCGATGGATGAGGTCAATGATGCGATCGATCGCGTTATGGCTGGACCTGAGAAGAAAAACCGTGTGATGAGCGAAAAACGTAAAGAGCTTGTGGCTTATCATGAAGCTGGTCATGCTCTAGTTGGTGCTTTAATGCCTGACTATGACCCCGTACAAAAGATTAGTATTATCCCTCGTGGACGTGCTGGTGGTTTAACTTGGTTTACTCCGAGTGAAGATCGCATGGAGTCTGGTTTATATTCTCGCTCCTATCTCCAAAACCAAATGGCGGTTGCTTTGGGCGGTCGTTTGGCAGAAGAGATTATCTACGGTGAAGAAGAAGTAACTACTGGTGCTTCTAATGACTTGCAGCAGGTAACTAGAGTAGCTCGTCAAATGGTAACTCGCTTTGGAATGAGCGATCGCTTAGGCCCTGTTGCCCTTGGTCGTCAAAATGGTAACGTCTTTATGGGTCGTGATATTGCCTCAGACCGTGATTTCTCTAATGAAACCGCAGCAGCGATCGATGAAGAAGTACGTAACTACGTCGATCAGGCTTACAGTCGTGCCAAAAAAGTATTGATGGAAAACCGCCACATTTTAGATAAATTAGCGGATATGCTAATTGAAAAAGAAACAGTGGAGGCAGATGAGTTACAAGATGTTCTAGCTAATAACGATGTAAAAATGGCATCTTTAGCATAAGTACTTAGTTACTCGCTTACTCAATCAAGCTAATTTTTTAATAGTCTGAACCTAGGCAG
>JBDKJC010000400.1:0-4481 GCA_039796815.1 Cyanobacteriota bacterium
TGGGTATTGCCTATGTCGTCTTAGAACAACCCACAGCGGCGATCGCTTCTTTAACTAAGGGCGCAGAATTAGCCCAGTATTCCCGTGATGTCTATCTTCAAGGATTAAGCTTTTCCTATCTCGCCGAAGCCTATTACAGCATCGAAGATCGCGCAGCAGCGATCGCCTCTGGCAGTTTAGGGATGTATTTACTCAATCAAATTAATTCGATAGAATGGCGACAGGTAGCGGGTTTGCTCTCCATCTTGCAAGGACAAATTGGTGAAGAATTTAACAATATCTTGGCACAACAGCGATCGTCAATTATTAGCTTGATTGGCGTTGATGGCTATGATTATCTGCCTAAATTGCTCGAAGAGTATAAAAACAACTAAGTCAGAAAGTTATAGCAGTCGAAGTAAAGGTTCGGACAATAAAAATTTTATCTCGCGCAAAGGCGCAAAGACGCAAAGGGACTAGAAGATGTCTTAATCTATCGTTCGATGGCTATAAAGTTTGGTGTATTGCCATACTAAACAATGTTAAGACTTTTATTTTACTATTATCCACTACCTACTACCTACTACCTACTACCTTCGAGCCAATCACCTTAATTGTCCTAAGTTAGACTTGTACGACTATATCTAGCAAGTGTCTGAAGCGGAAAATATTGTTGATAGAGATGATATTTTAAATAGAAATGACCGGGAAAACCAGTGCCAGTAAACTGAGATTCGTCCCATGTACCATTTGACTGTTGACTATTGAGTAAATATTCGATGCCACGTTCAACAGTTGTTTCTCCTGTAAACTTAATTGCTTCCATAGCTGCCATAATCCCGAGTAAAGCCCAGGAAGTTTGGGAGGCGGTACTAATTCCCTTGCCCTTTAAACTTGAATCATCATAGCTGGCACAGGTTTCACCCCATCCCCCATCTGCATTTTGGCAGCTAACCAACCAAGCTGCACCTCGATTAATCTGTGTCTGACAGTCAATTGGTGCTATTAAACTCAAAGCAGTTAAAACCCCGCTCGTACCATAGATATAATTAACCCCCCAGCGTCCAAACCAACTACCGTCGGCTGACTGTTCTTGAAGCAAATAGGCGATCGCTCTTTGCACCCGTACATCGTCCATCGAAAGATGACATTCCCCCAGCATTTCTAAGACTCTGGCGGTAACATCGGCAGTGTTGGGGTCGATCATTGCTTTTAAGTCGCCGTAAGGAATCAGGTTGAGCCAGTCTCGATCGTTATCTAGATCGAAAGCTGCCCAGCCTCCAGGTTTACACTGCATAGATGCCATCCAGTTGAGACAACGAGCGATCGCCTGTTGTTTTTGTGACTCATTAGGGAGTTTAATTTGAGATAGCCCCATGACTACTACCGCTGAATCATCTAAATCGGGATAGAAGCGATTATCATATTCAAATGCCCAGCCACCAGGAGTTCCAGCTTTATTTTTCACTGCCCAGTCACCGTAATCTAAGATTTGCCGATCTAACAACCATTCTCCCGCCTTGACTAAAGCAGGATGATCGGCAGCAATTCCCGACTCAGCTAGAGCGCGTAAGCACCACGCCGTATCCCACACAGGAGAAACACAGGGCTGAATACGATAGCTATCCTCTGTCTCCAGGGAAAAGCGATCGACGGCGGTTAAGCCCCGCTGCACGACTGGATCGTCAAGGTTATAACCCAAACTACGTAGTGCGAGAAGAGAATTAAGCATCGCGGGAATAATCCCCCCCCAATCTCCCGTTGTTTCCTGTCTTTCCAAGATCCACTTTTCCGCAGCAGCTAGACCTTCTTCACGTAATGGTACTAAGTTGAGGTTTTCCCCCAGCTTAAAAATACTATCCAGCACAATAAAAATATCTGTCCAATCATTGCTACGGGGTAATTCATAACGAACATTAGTAACTCCTTCGGCGTAAAGTTCATCAAGATTAATCGGTGTATCCAGTTTAAAGATTGGCTTGCGGTCAAAGACAATTAGCAGGGGAACAGTGCTACTCCTGGCCCAGCTAGACATCTCGTAAATTGTCAAGGGAGATGCTTCGGGTAACAGCATCAGCGAAGGAGGAATGGAGGGTAATCCTTGCCAGTCATAACAGCCAATCAGTGCCAAGTGCAGCTTGGTAAAAATTCTCGTTCTACTAATGCCACCCTGTTGCAAAATAAATTTTTTGGCTTTAACTAAGATCGGCTCTGTTGGGTCAACACCTAATAAACGTAGAGCCATGTACGCTTCCACCGTAGTCGAAAGCTCACCACCATCACCGTAGTATAATTCCCAGCCACCATGTTGACGCTGTTGCGATCGCAAATAAGATTCTGCTTTATCTAGGGGTCGTTGTTTGTCAGTTCCCCAAATCTTATGCAATAGCACAACTTCTGCTGTAATCGTGACGTTCGATTCCAATTCGGCACACCAGTAGCCAGCCGACTCTTGAGTTGATAATAAATAATCTTGGCTCAAAGCGATCGCTTCTTGAACTCGATGCCGAATTGCTGCTGTCACCTTAAATTCACTCCTACATATCTAAGCTACTGAATTTTACAATCAACTTTTACTGAGTTAGGTTGATTTTTGTTACCTCGCTTCGCGATCGCCAGCTTTATTAGTACACTTTAAAATAATTATCGATCCCCTTTGAGCCTAACTTAGTTAAAGTTAAAAACATAAAAACTTAGATTTATTTTCCTGGCAACAGCTAAAACCTAGTTTATTTTCATCAATATCATTGTTCGATTGAGCGTCCAAAATATATGACAAATTCATCTCCTCCAGAACCACCTAATCCCATCCCAGAACGTCGTAGAAGACCAGTAACAGGTCTAACTTTTGACGAATTGATTGCGATTGTCGTAGCTTTTTCGACTATTGGGGCAATCTTATTTTGGGTTCTTGGCGGTAAAAACAGCAAACTAGCTGGCAATCTTGGTTTGAATGGCAGTTTGAATGGCGACAGTGGTTTACTAAATTTAAATCAAGCTCCTGATACTGGTCTGGGTTTTGGCAACAGCTCATCAGATTCTGGTGTTAATTCTAATTTAAGCGAACAAGAGCTAGAAGCAGAAAATCGCCGCTTAGCCGCCCAGATCAAAGAACAAGATACCCCCGTGGTATATGTTCCTCCTAATCAGACAGTTAAGCTACCAGCCAAAGCCACCAAAGAATCTATTCCCCTCGATTCGGGTGCTAAATTAATTCCTCTTACTGGAGTAGCTACTGTGACTGCATTAAGAAATAGACCTGCTAATATTCCTCAGACTGAAACTGAAAATAATAGTATTGCAGCTCAACCTCCGCAAAACATTCCAGCGGAGAAGCCAGAACCAAAAAAAGCCAGAACTAATGAGCCTGTCCAAAAGCCAGTAGCGGTTACCCCAGAAACCAAAATGCCTCAAGATGTGGCTACCGACTATTGGGCTTATTCTTTTATCAAACAGATGAGAGACCAAAAGTTAGTTCCTGAGCTAGATGAAAATCAAGAGTTCAACCCAGATGTTTTAATCACTAGAGCAAGTATGGCAACTTTTGTTAGTCAGGCTTTTGAACAGCAGCCCGCAACTAAGAATATTAAGCAATTTAACGATGTCAGTAACAAGAATGAAATCGCTCAAGATATCGATCGAGCGGTACGTACTGGCTTTATGCAGGGCTACTCTGATAACGAATTTAAACCTTTGGAAAATATTTCACGCTATCAGGTATTAGTTACTTTGGCGACAGGATTGGGTTTGCAGCCATCAAAAGATGCCGATCAAATTCTTCAGCAGTTTGGCGATCGCTCTAAACTACCTGATTGGGCAAAAGAACAGGTGGCAGCAGCAACGGAAGCTGGATTGGTAGTTAATCCCCCTGGTGTTGCTAAAGGCTCTTTAGATCCACAAAGAGCAGCAACTAGAGCGGAAGTTGTAGCCATGATCCATCAAGCTTTAGTTAAAACTGGCAGGCTTAAACCTGTAGAGTCTGACTATATTGTTCAGCCATAAAAGAGCGAAGCTTTTAACTTGATCGCCAAAACAGAAAGAATTTTGGTAATTTGTAACCCGAACCCCATAATTAACCTATGGGGTTTTTTAAGCACAAGCCTACTGCCAAATTAATGTTTAATGATAAATGTTTAATGATCGATAAATTTTATGTCTGCTCCTCCAATTCAATGGTATCCAGGACATATTGCCAAAGCAGAAAGGCAATTAAAAGAACAGCTCAAGAAAGTAGATGTAGTCTTAGAGATCCTGGATGCGAGAATTCCTCTGGCTTCTCATCATCCCCAAATAGATAGCTGGATTGGCACTAAACCCAAAATTACGGTGCTAAATCGCGAGGATATGATTCCTGAAGCTGTAAAACAGTCCTGGTTACGCTGGTTTCAATCCCACGAAGCACAACTGTATTTGACCAACGCTAAACAAGGAAAAGGAATCGACGCGATTAAAAGTGCTGCTCAAAAAACAGGAGTAGCCATGAATCAACGTCGAAGCGATCG
>JBDKJC010000401.1:0-4476 GCA_039796815.1 Cyanobacteriota bacterium
ACGATAGAAAATGGGGGCGAAACTGTCGTCCACCTCTGCCGACCATATTTGCTGGTAGGCTCGTTTAGTAGTAGCAAAATACTCTAGTAAACCATCGCAAACCACACCATCGAAATCTAACGCCAAAATATCTGGAAGTCGAGACATATAGTAATTCCCAATAAGAACCAGGTGATCTTTAAAAAAGGTAGTAGGTAGTAGGTAGTAGGTAGTAGGTAGTAAATTATACTTTTGACTTTTGACTTTTAACTTCTCTACCACCTCAACTCCTCAATTCCAAGTTGACAGACTACTACGTGAACTCAATGTTAGGATGAGCTAAGGCAAAACCTGCACTTTTTAGCTTCTGGTTAGATAGTTTCATATTATAGGTAAGAGTAGCAGTCTGGGAACTATCCCAGGTAACAGGAGGCAGATCGTAAGCTTTAAATAGTTTTTGCAGAAACTCTTTAGTCGTCATCGCTTCATCACTATTTAGGTGATAGATACCCTGTAGCTGCTTATCTTTGGCAAAATCGATCGCCCGCACAATATCTTCTTGATGCACCCAATTGGTATAGCTTTCTCCCGATCCTGGTCGAGTTGTCCCTGCAACCCGTCTAAAGATTTTGATTAACTCTCTTCCTTCCCCATATATACCTGCTAAACGCAAAATACAGGTCTTAAAATTATTTGTGGATGCGTCAAGTAACACTTGCTCTGTCTGAGTGAGAATTTCCCCAAATTCGTCTTTGGGTTTGACGGTAACAGTTTCATCGATCGCCTTACCACTTTGGTCGTTAATCACTCCATAGCTACCAGTATAAATAAGCTGCCTAACTCTTGAACTCGCCTTGATTGCCGTTACTAAATTCTGGGCTGTTGCTAAATACGTCTGACGATAAACTTCAGGAGTGCGTTGCTTGGAGCCAATACTGAATAAAACTACATCTCGATCGGCTACTACTTGCTTTAAGCCTGATAAATCGTCCCCTGTTAAAACAACTACTTGAGAAGCGATCGCCTGTAATTCTGCTACTCTTTCGGCTCTAGTAGTGGTTACCGTCACTTCATTTCCTGCTTCATGCCATAAACGAGCTACCGCACTACCCACATACCCACAACCAATAATCGCCAATTTCATAATTTGCCCTATACTGTAACAACTTGCGACTTTTTATTCAAGCTAATAGCTAATAGCCAAGAGCTAACAGCTCATTGAACTCATCAAAACAATACATCCTTAACTTGCCTGATAAGTGCGATCGATAATCCAGTCTTCTTGAGCAAACCGATATTCCGCGTCACTAATCACATTTTGTTCTAATAACCACCTCAATCTTTCTGTTTGTTGTTTTAAGTTGTGATTGTAATTAATATAAAAATATTTTTCTCTTAAATACCGCTTGCGACATAGCCATAGTTGCGCTAAAAATTGCTCTAAAGCTTGACGATTTGGTTTATTATTTAAAAATATGATTTTTCGGCGATCGCGAGTTTCTAAAATAATGTAGTTTTGTTGCTGATAATGATACAAAATAGCCAATAAAAAAGTAATGATTAGAGGGATAATACTATAAATAGATTTTTGATTAGTTATCAAGTTCTGTAACAAGATGCAGATTGAGAAAGCAGCCATTACTATGGTTATAAACAGCAATTTTGGGCTTTTACGACAGCTAATTTTGGCTTCACTTTTTAGGTTTTCATAGCTTATATAATTTTCCTGCTCACCTTCTACATCTTTCAAATAAAGCTTAAGTTGATTTGATAATAAATAAAAGCTTCTTTTTTCTAATAAAGTTTTTTGATGTAATTCCATAGCTGCTAGATCACTGTTCCCATTTTAAAATTTAGCAGCAGATGGCATGAGCTAAGTAAATTTAATTTTTATTTAACTCTTGCTTCAAGAAAACTTACTACTTATCAGTAATTAGAGATTGGGAGTAAGCCTAGCTTTTCTGAGTATTAACTGAAGCATCAACTAAAATTTACCAACTGCAAGATTACTCCATGAAAATTGTTGCTTATTTATATAGCGATCCTTTATTAGAAATTGCTCCCGATCGAAACATCTGGGGTTTAGAAGTCGATCGCGTTTATCAAGACAGGGGAGAACATCAACAACTGCAACAGTTGATTGCAGATTGCGCCTTAGCAGCACCTAAGTATTTGCTAGTTCGTCGGCTTGAAGAATTGGGAGATAATCTTAACATTATTGGCGATCGCCTTCACCAATTAGAGTCGTTAGGAGTGGAGATTATTGCTACGGAACAAGATTACAGTTCCCCCCAATGGAGTCAGTTTGAGAGCAAACAATTAAAGCTTAAATTAAGTAATTTACTGCAAGAAATACAAACTAATAAGCAGCGTCAGCGTCTGGAGCAGGGTCATGCTCGTAATCGGTTAAAAATGCTACCTCCTCCAGGTAAAGCTCCCTACGGATATCGTCGGGGACAAGATCGTTATTTGGTGGATAAAAGTACAGCTCCAGTAGTTAAAGATTTTTTTGAAAGGTTTATTTTATTTGGTTCTTTGCGCGGTGCAGTCCGTTATTTAGAAAAGCGTTATGGCAAAAAGATTTCCCCCACCACAGGACGCAATTGGCTGACTAATCCCGTGTATCGAGGTAGTTTACAATATCAAAAACAATCTAAAGATCGGTCCATAATTTCTCATACCCACACGGCAATTATTAACTCTGAAGAAGCAGCGCAAATCGATCGCCTATTACGTCGTAATCGCTCTCTACCCAGTCGTACCGCTAGCGCACCTCGATCTTTGGCAGGTTTAGTCATCTGTCAGCAGTGTCAGTTAGGGATGAATATTACTCGCGTGACGCAACATCACAAGCAAACTGAATACTTATATCTGCGTTGTCCTAAATGTCCCCAAAAACCCAAGTGTAAAGCGATCGCTTATGGTCAAGTTTTAGCGCAAACTATTACTAAAATTTGCCTGGAGCTACCCGTAGCAGTTGCCCAATTAGAACTGCCTCCTGACTCGGCTCTGAAAAACTCTCAACAGCAAAAAATTCTCGATAAACAAGCCATACTCCAGCAATTACCAGAGCTGGAAGCACGGGGGATCTTAGATCGAGAAACTATTGCTCTACGCACCTATAAACTGCGTACCGAAATTGCCCAGTTAGAAGATAACATAGCGCAATTACCTCCAAGTAATCTCAAAGCGATCGCTCAAGCCGTTTCCTTACGACAATTCTGGCTAGATTTATCCGAAGCAGAAAGGCGGTTTTATTTTCGCGAATTTATTCAGCAAATAGAAATCATCCGTCATGAATCTGAGTCTTGGAGCATCCAGCTAAAATTCATTTTTTAAGCTGATTAATTATCAATTGTTAAAGCTCAATCTAATTGACTACTTTTAGGACTAATTTCATTATTATTTGACAAAGCTTCTCATTAAATGTATTCTCAAGAGTTCTAAGCTAAATCAGAATATTTATCAGTATGAAATCGGTAGAATTATTTTTAGCACTCGGATTAGTCACAACAATTGGTATATCTGGCAATACAGTTGATGCGGGTGAATCCCAAAGAGCGATCGCGCAGCATCATCTCAACACCTCAATTATGGCTCAAGGTGGAGAAGAAGGTGGAGAAGGTGAGACAGAGTTAAGCCCTGGCGAACAAGCAAACGCTGATTTCCAAGATAAAATAAGCAGCGCAGAACTATTAAGCGAACTACAAGAAGGTGGTTACATAATCTACTTTAGGCACGCTCAAACAGAAAAAGATTATGCCGATCAAGTAACAGCAAATGTGGATGATTGCTCAACTCAAAGAATGCTAAGTGAAGAAGGATTGCAACAAGCACTAACAATTGGTGATGCTTTTGCTACAGCGGAAATTCCGATTGGCAAAATTACTACTAGTGAATACTGCCGTGCTTGGACTACCGCAGCCTTAGCATTTGGCGATTATGAAAAAGATCCTGCTTTAAACTTTCTGCCTTTTGAAGACTATACCGATGAACAAGTCGAGCAGATGAAAGCTAACGTCACCCCTTTACTCACCGCTGTACCTGAGAGTGGCACTAACGACATCATTGTAGGTCACGATGATATTTTTGAATCAGCAACGGGCATTTATCCCGATCCTCAAGGTATGGCCTATATACTCAAGCCTGATGGTGATGGTGGATTTGAAGTTGTGGTTAATATGCTCCCTGAAGAATGGGCGGAATTATAAAAATTAAGAATTATCTCGATCTACCCAGATTTAAGCAAACTTGTAAGCAAACTATTTTTTTAGTTTGTTTTTAGGTGCAAGCTACTTGATAATGAAAATTATTATCACTATTGTGTTTACTGTGTGAGGATTTCAATCATGTTTAAATATTTAGGTACAACTTTAAGTACAATCACACCACTTATTTTGGCTGTATTGGTAACAGGAATTTGTAGTAATGCTGCTCAAGCTCAAGATAATCAGCTACTAAAACAAGTCGAACAATACGGGCAAGAAGGTCAAGGTA
>JBDKJC010000402.1:0-4473 GCA_039796815.1 Cyanobacteriota bacterium
AAACCATTCCAGTAATTCATATTTACGCCATAAGCGTCTTTGAAAAAAGAAAAACTCATGATAGAAAAAACGGGCAGCAATTAGCCACAAAGGACCACCTGTAGAGACAAAATGGTCGGGGTCATTTTCGGGATCGTTGACATGGGCATGATGTTGTAAATGTACCCTAGTAAACACAGGAAAAGCAAAGCCTAGCATTAAGGCACTGCAATGACCCAAGATCGAATTGATTATACGATTGCTGTGGGCGCTATTATGAGAAGCATCATGAATAACTGTTCCTGACAAATGTAGTGCCAAAACATTGGCGATAAAACAACACCAATCTGGGAATTTGGCCAGAAAATAGCCCGTGGTTGATATTGTCAGCAACGCGATCGCTGCAATCACCATCAACACATTGGGATTTAATCCCCCAGGAGCTTTTAAATACTCTCTGGGTACTGTTCGCAGTGTTTGAGCCGACTGCATCTTTTCGTTTGCTCCTCTTACTTTTGATCTATACGACTTTTCTCAGGTAGTTTACACTAATTCCTAACTCAGGTAAAGAATTGTAAAGTATTCTCCCGATTTTTCTCATTTAACGGCCAATTAACAATTAATTTGGCTAATGATTTCAGCATTTAAATTAAAATATTGCTTAATAAGTATAATTGGGTAATAAATATACTGTAAATTATGTAAATCTATGCTTTACATTTACATCTGGCTTAAGTATGTTTGATAACCTAATCGTTCTAGGCGCTCTTGCTTGTCAAGCACTGTTTGTGACAAATCTTGACGATATTGTTGGATCTTGGTTTGCAGTTGTGGATCGCTCGTAGCCAATATTTGTACGGCAAGCAACCCTGCATTTTGAGCATTACCGATCGCTACAGTTGCCACGGGAATGCCTCTGGGCATTTGCACAATGGAATATAGAGAATCTACTCCCTGTAGTTGACGAGTAGTCACAGGCACGCCAATCACAGGTAGAGGAGTCAAAGCAGCCACCATGCCTGGTAAATGGGCAGCACCTCCCGCCCCAGCAATGATTACTTTGATGCCTTGTTGATGAGCATTGCGGGCATACTCAACCATTCTGTCTGGGGTACGATGAGCGGAAATAATTCCGATCTTATGGGGGATAGCAAAATCTTCGCAAACGGCGATCGCTTTTTCCATGGTGGGCAAATCAGAATCGCTGCCCATAATAATGCCAATTAACGGTGTAGTTTCACTCAAGGTAGTTGTTAAAATTCTTAGTTCTGTATTTTATCTTGTTTATTGATGTGATTCGACAAAATTTAGCTTTATTTTTAAACCCAGAAAATCCAGGGGGATCGTTCAAATGAGAAGGGATCTGTTGATTGAGAATGCGCAGATTATCGGACAGGAAGGCTTATATCAAGTAGCGATCGTCACAGGCAAAATTAATCAAATTGAAAAAATGTCTGCGACTAGCCTCGCGACAACCCTACCAAGATTAACAGATATTTCCAGATTAGATCTGCAAGGAGACTGGCTATCTTTAGGAGGGATCGATCTCCAAATCAATGGTGCTTTAGGTTTAGCTTTTCCCGATCTAGTAGCAACGGATTTACCCAAGCTAGAACAAATTTGTGACTTTCTTTGGCAACAGGGAGTTGATGGCTTTTTACCGACGATTGTGACTACTGCCGTGGATAAAATACAGCGATCGCTGGCTGTCATCGCCCAATTTATGGCTACTCAAGACAAAATCAAGACAGCCAAAAATACAGCCAAGATTTTAGGAGTTCATTTAGAAGGCCCTTTTTTAAATTACCAAAAGCGAGGCGCACATCCAGAACAATATTTATTACCGTTAACCATGGAAAATATTACCCGAGTTCTAGGCGACTATAGCCAGATTGTTAAGGTAATTACCCTCGCGCCAGAATTAGACAGCAGCAATAGAGCAATTAGCTATCTACAAAACCAAAACATAATCGTCAGCTTAGGACATTCCCTCGCTACAGCCAGCCAAGCAGAGGAGGCATTCAGCCAAGGCGCGTCAATGGTAACTCATGCTTTTAATGCCATGCCTAGTTTGCACCATCGTCAACCAGGATTATTAGGCGCAGCGATCGTCAATCCTCATGTTTACTGCGGTTTAATCGCTGATGGCAATCATGTCTGTCCTACGATGTTAGAAATTATGCTCAAGGCTAGTAACTACGACCAGGGTATCTTTTTAGTTAGTGATGCCTTATCCCCTATCGGTTTAGCCGACGGGGTTTATCCCTGGGATGAACGGCAAATTAACGTTGCCCAAGGCACAGCAAGACTAGCCGACGGGACATTATCAGGCACAACTCTACCTTTATTAGTCGGTGTAGAAAACTTGGTTAAGTGGGGTTGCACTCCCGAAAAAGCGATCGCCATGGCAACCAAATCTCCCAGAAAAGCAATTGGCTTGCTAGATCTTACTATTGGACAACAAGCGAGTTTACTACACTGGCATTGGGAGAAAGCGCAGCAAAAATTATCCTGGTCAAGGCTTGATTAATGCAAGTAATTAACTCTAAGCAAGTTTTAAAGAGCGATCGGGAGCAAAAAACAATACACTATAACTTTTAACAACAATAGTGATATTGCGATCGCTTTTGCTATCACCAGCCAACAGCCTCAAGTTAAATATCCTTTAGTTTACGAGTTACCAAAGGATTTGCTACCTAAACCATCATGGGTGAAAATTACTCAAATTAGAACTTTAAGTATTAAAAGGTTAGGTAAGTTTCTAGCGAGGATAGAGGAAGCGGATTATCAAAAAGTTATGATTGGATTTAACAAATTGTGTTGCTGAGATCATTTACGGCTTAACGTTTATACAAGCACACTCTTAGGCAATCGCTGTTAGCGCTACGTGAATTGTCGCTTTTTTCTCTTCAATGATATTCAACTTTTGATAGAGAACTTTTAAGAAATAATTATTTAAGATGACATCAAATCGACAAAATCAGAGCTAATTTTGAAAATTCAACAAATATGTTGCTTACAATACAAAAAAGTTTTTAGCTTTTAGTTAGAAAGTAAAAGATTACAGTATTGAGCTAAAACGAAAGTATTAAAAGCTTGGATTTAAATATTATTAAATAAATGAATGAAAAGAAACTGGAGAACTTTTCTCAAACTTTGAAAAAAGGTATTTGGATATTAGGTACGACTTCTTGGATGTTTGGAATTAGCGATCGCAGTATTGCATCCTTAGCTGATAGTTATGTTTCCGCTATAGATCTGATTCAGCTCTTTACAGCCTCGTTTTTCTTTGTTAGTTGGCTATTTTTAAAGCCCGAATAATTATGAGTATTAATTGTTTATTAACTAAACCCAAGTTTGCCCCTAATCAAATAGTTAGGTTTATTGGAGGTATGGGTACAATAAAAAGTATTCAACAGCAAGATAGTCATTGGGTTTATACTATCGAAATGAGTCTGGGAGCAGAACCTGATTTTGGCAGAGTGGGGGCAGAAACAACTATTGTTTTAGCAGAACAAGATCTTCACCGTTCAAGACTTACTGTTTAAGCTTTGTTATTAATTGGTTGAATAAGCTGAGTGGGCAAAAAGTTTTGCTCGATCTAGAAATATTCTGGTTAATCTATAATTTTGCTGTTATCCTAAACCTTGCTTTAACCAGTTATTTAAGCATATGACATCTAACCAACAGCCAACTCAGATTCCTCATTGCGCCTGGCAACGTTCTATCGGCAAGGGATGGGATTATCCCTACACAGTCCGCTACGCTAGTAATTTGGATGATGGTCCTTGGCATGGAATGCCCCTTGGAGGTATGGGTGCAGGATGCATTGGTAGATCGAGTAAAGGAGATTTTAATCTCTGGCATTTAGATGGGGGGGAGCATATTTTCCAGTCTCTTCCCGCTTGTCAGTTTAGTGTATTTGAACAGACAGAATCAGTTACTCAGGCTTACGCTCTAAGTACAGAAGCACCAGAGGACAATACTCTGTCTAGTTGGTCATGGTATCCGCAAGAAAAGGGTACATATAGCGCCTTGTATCCCCGTAGTTGGTTTGAGTATCAAGGGGTTTTTGCAGCAGACATTACCTGTGAGCAATTTTCCCCTATTTGGGCAGAGAATTATCAAGAGTCTAGTTATCCTATAGTTAATTTTGATTGGACGATCCATAACCCTACAGATAAACCCATGACTTTAAGTATCATGCTGACTTGGCAAAATACTGTCGGTTGGTTTACTAACGCGATTAAGTCCCCGACGATTAAAGTGCGAGATGACGGTAGTCCTGAATATGAATATCAACCCAAGTGGCGCGATAGTAAGGGTAATTATAACGAGTGGATTCAGGATAACTATCGGGTAGGCTGTTTGCTCAATCGAGTCAAGCCGCACGAAGATGTCCAAGAAGGAGATGGGCAAATTGCGATCGCCTCAGTTTATAATCCTAGTGTCGAAGTATTTTATCTCAGTCGTTGGAATCCTGATGGTGACGGT
>JBDKJC010000403.1:0-4460 GCA_039796815.1 Cyanobacteriota bacterium
GCGTAAACGCCGAGTTGGTCGCGGTATCGCTGCTGGTCAAGGAGCCACATGTGGTTTTGGTATGCGAGGTCAAAAGTCTCGCTCTGGTACGGGAACTAAGGCTGGTTTTGAAGGGGGTCAAATGCCTCTTTATCGTCGAGTTCCCAAACTCAAACACTTTACTCTCGTCAACCAAAAACATTACACCACAATTAACGTTGATGCTTTAGGTTCATTGCCTGCTAAAACAGAAGTCACATTAGAATCATTATTAGAAAATGGCATTGTTACTAGTAATGACGGGCCACTTAAGATTTTAGGTAATGGTGAATTAAGTGTGGCATTAAATGTCAAAGCAGTAGCATTTACTAAAAGTGCCGTCCAAAAAATTGAAGCTGCTGGCGGTAGTTGTGAAGTTATTGCTAAGTAAGCGTACACCATATTTGGTATATCATAGGGAGCATAGGTAGAAAACAAATTTATTAAAAATTTAGTTAATATTTCTCCGTAAACAACTTATTTAATACCAAATATATAAGAGGTACTTTATGGTTAGAGAAAAGACTCCATCAGCACAGGAGACTTTTTTGCAAATGGCTCAGGCAGCAGGTCTTAGAGGTAGACTGCTGGTCACCATTGGTCTTTTGATTTTAGTTCGACTAGGAGTATTTATTCCTGTTCCAGGAATAAATCGCGAACTGTTTGCTCAGTTTATCAGTAATTCAAATAATTCTTCAATCGTCGGATTTTTAGACATCTTCACGGGTGGTGGAATCTCGGCGTTGGGCATATTTGCCCTGGGAATTTTACCCTTTATTAATGCTTCGATCATCATGCAGCTATTGGCTACTGCCATCCCTAGCTTGGAAGATCTGCAAAAAAATGAAGGAGAAGCAGGAAGGCGGAAAATCTCCCAGATTACCCGTTATGTTGCTTTAGGCGGGGCAGTAATTCAAAGTTTTGGGCTAACCCTGGGGTTATTGGTCAACAACGGCATTATTGAAAAAAGCATTATTCCTATTGGTGGAACTGTATTGGCTTTAACAGCTGGTTCAATGTTTGTCATGTGGATATCTGAATTAATTACCGAAAAAGGTATTGGTAACGGTGCTTCATTGCTAATTTTTGTCAACATCGTGGCGGTATTACCAAAAACTTTGGCTACAACGATTGAGTTTGCCCAAAGTGGCGGTAGAGGCGAAATTGCTCAGGTAATTGTCTTATTGTTGGTTTTTCTTACCATGATTATTGGCATTGTCTTTATTCAGGAAGGAACTCGCCGAATTCCGATTATTTCCGCACGCCGTCAGGTAGGTAGAAGAGTTTATCGCGAAAGAAGCAATTATCTTCCCTTAAGATTAAATCAGGGTGGAGTAATGCCCATTATTTTTGCCTCTTCCGTTTTGTTCTTACCAGCTCAACTCCTAGGATTTTTGCCTGGAGATGGCCCTGTCAAAGAAGTATTTGCTAAGATTGCCACGGCAATTCAGCCTGGAAACTGGGCTTATGTCGTCGTTTACCTAGTTCTAATTTTGTTCTTTAGCTATTTTTATGCTTCTTTGATTGTCAACCCTGTTGATATGTCTCAGAATTTGAAGAAAATGGGCGCTTCTATTCCAGGAATTAGACCAGGAAAGGCAACCAGTGCTTATTTAGAAAAAGTGCTAAATCGCCTGACTCTTTTGGGGGCAATATTCTTAGGTGTAGTGGCGACAGTGCCTACTTTAGTAGAAAGTGCTATTCCTGCTGGAACTACAGTTTTTAGCGGTTTTGGGGCAACATCTTTGCTGATTTTAGTTGGGGTGGCAATTGACACGGCTAAACAAATCCAGACCTACGTTATTTCTCAACGTTATGAAGGAATGGTGAAGCAATAACCCTGTTCGGTATTAGGCAGGTTTGGAGGAAATTTCAGACCTGCTAATCAAAACTCAAGTTTAATAAAGTTGATATGGCAAAGCGATTAATATTTTTAGGTCCTCCTGGTGCGGGAAAAGGAACTCAGGCTCAGATTATATCTGAACACCACCAGATTCCTCATGTATCAACAGGTGACATTCTGCGCGCAGCCGTAGCTCAACAAACTCCTTTGGGCAAGCAGGCACAAGATTATATGAATCGAGGTGAATTAGTTCCAGATGTTTTGATCTTGGGCTTAATTCAAGACCGTCTTAGTTATGAAGATACAATTAATGGTTGGATTCTAGATGGTTTTCCTCGCAATGTACATCAAGCTGCCTTTTTAGAAGAGTTACTAGTTAAATTAGAGCAAAATGCCGATTGTGTTCTTAATTTAGCAGTGCCAGATGAGGTTTTGGTATCTCGCTTGCTAGCCAGAAAGCGTAAAGATGACAATGAATCAACTATTCGCCGTCGTTTAGAAGTTTATCACCAGGACACAGTGCCAGTAATAGATTTTTATCAGCAGCGAGAAACCCTAAAAACTATTGATGGCGATCGCACTATGGAGGAGGTTACAGCACAACTAAGTTCAGCTATAGCTTAAAATCGAGCGAGCCTAAAAATGTAACAAAAGTGCTGCAAAAGTTGGGGCGGTTCAGCTTGCCCAGTAAACTGATAAATATTGATTACCGCTCATTATTTATCAAAAAATAGGAGAGGTCAACATTGGCTAAACAAGACTTAATCGAAATGGAAGGGACTGTTACAGAGTCTCTGCCCAATGCCATGTTCCGCGTCGATCTAGATAACGGCTTTAACGTTTTAGCTCATATCTCAGGGAAAATTCGTCGGAACTATATCAAAATCTTACCAGGCGATCGCGTCAAAGTGGAATTAACTCCCTATGACCTGACCAAAGGTAGGATCACCTATCGTCTGAAAAACAAGTAGTGAAAGTTGAACAGCTAGTTACTAGCTATTTGACACAGATCCAAATTAATTTATATAATAATAGGCTTGCAATTTGGCCAAAGTAAGGCATGAAAGTTAGACCATCAGTCAAAAAAATGTGTGAAAAGTGTCGTGTAATTAAAAGACGCGGCAGAGTAATGGTGATTTGTAGCAGTAATCCTAAGCATAAGCAGCGCCAAGGGTAGCTACAATAGCTCGTCAGATTCAGTTAACAGCAATTTAGGCAAAAAGTAACAAAGTAACAAGCAGTAAATAGGGAGCAATAATGTGGCAAGGATTTCTGGCATAGATCTCCCCCGTGATAAGCGCGTGGAGATTGCCCTCACCTATATTTTTGGGGTGGGGTTAGCACGAGCGCAAAAAGCGATCGCCGAAACTGGAGTTAATCCAGATACTAGAGTTCGAGATTTATCCGACGACGATGTAACTAAGCTTAGAGCATACATTGAGGCTAATTATCAAGTAGAAGGAGACTTGAGACGTTGGGAAGCAATGAATATCAAGCGACTCGCTGATATTGGTACTTACCGAGGTCGTCGTCATCGTATGGGCTTACCTCTTAGAGGTCAAAGAACTCGCACCAATGCCCGCACCAGAAGGGGTAGAAGGTTGACAGTGGCTGGTAAGAAAAAAGCTCCAGGTAAGAAATAGACCTTAAAAGTAAATCCAACACATAACTACATTACAAAAAAAGCAACATGGCGCAACCAAAACGAAGAAGTGGTGCGAAAAAAAATAAAAAGAACGTGCCAAATGGTGTGGTGCATATTCAGTCCACTTTCAACAACACGATTGTTACTATTTCCGACATCAGAGGCGATGTAATCTCTTGGTCTTCTGCGGGAGCTAGTGGATTTAAAGGAGCGAAAAAAGGTACTCCTTTTGCTGCCCAAACCGCAGCAGATAGCGCAGGTCGCCGAGCAATGGATCAAGGAATGCGTCAGGTAGAGGTAATGGTCAGTGGCCCTGGTGCTGGCCGCGAAACTGCCATTAGAGCTTTACAGGGCGTAGGTTTAGAAATCACCTTAATTCGCGACGTTACCCCCATACCTCACAATGGCTGTCGTCCACCAAAACGGCGCAGAGTATAGAGACAAAATATAACTTTTTTCAACGATCGAGAGCTTGTCAGTTGCCGCCAAAAAAGTGTAACTGTTTCGATCTAGATTTATCCAATCGCTTATCGAACAAGAGGGAGAGCAGCCTGTGGCGCAATTTCAAATTGAGTGTGTAGAGTCTAAAACCCTAAAAAATCAACACCAATATAGCAAATTTGTCTTAGAACCTTTAGATCGTGGTCAGGGAACTACCCTAGGTAATGCTTTAAGGAGAGTCTTGTTATCTAATCTAGAAGGGGCAGCCGTTACAGCAATTCGCATTGGCGGAGGCATGGCAAAAGATGAGGGCAGGCAAGAACATAAGTTTGGCTTTGCTACTCATGAATTTGCCACGATTGAAGGAGTCAGAGAGGACGTTCTAGAGATTATTCTCAACATGAAGGAAATAGTCCTTAAAAGCTACACTAATCAGCCCCAAATTGGTCGTTTAGTAGCGACTGGACCTGGAACAGTTACCGCTGCCCAGTTTGAATTACCCTCGGAAGTAGA
>JBDKJC010000404.1:0-4460 GCA_039796815.1 Cyanobacteriota bacterium
TGTAGCTAGCAATGCCGTAACCATAAGCTAGTAAACTAAACAGAGAAATTATGGCTGCCTCAAAACCAAGGCGCTTGAAGTCGGCAAATTCGATAATGGCTTGGTCTGGCGAACGAGGAGGAACATTTAAAACATTGGGTTCGGGGGCTTCTAAGCCCAGTGCTAACCCTGGAAAGATATCCGTGACTAAATTGAGCCATAAAAGCTGGATAGCATTCAGGGGCAAACCCATTCCTAGCAGATTAGCCACTACCATGACGATGATTTCACTCAGGTTAGTAGCCAACAGAAAATTTAAGGCTTTTTTGATGTTGTTGTAGATGGTTCTGCCTTGACTTACGGCTGCGATCGCAGTTTCTAAGTTATCGTCTGCTAAAACTAGATCAGCGACTTCTCTGGCAATATCTGTCCCAGTTTTCCCCATCGCAATACCAACTTCAGCAGCTTTGAGGGCAGGTGCATCATTGATTCCATCTCCCGTCATGGCTACTATTTTTCCTGCTGCTTGGAAACTTTGGACAATCTTTAGTTTGTCAGATGGGGTGACGCGAGAGAAGACATTTCTTGGTAGGGGCGAATAGCCATTCGCCCTTACACTATTATCAATAAGATTTAGTTGTTTGGCGATCGCTTGAGCAGTATTTTCTTGATCTCCTGTCAGCATCACGGTGTCAATTCCTGCTTGATGGAAATTGGCAATCAATTTTTTTACTCCCTGTCTGATGGGATTTGTAATCCCGACTAAGCCTAACCAAGTAAGTTTGTCGAGGTCGATCTCTTCCGTTGCATCTATCTCGGCATAGGCTATGGCTAAAACTCGTAGAGCATTCCCAGTCATTTGTTCATTGGCAGAGGCGATCGCCTTTCGGTCGATTTCAGCTAAGGGAATAAGTAAATCGTCTTGGAGTTTGTATTGACAAAGTGCCAGCACTTCGGTGGGATTACCTTTTACTGCAATTAGTTTATGGGATTTATTGAACTGATGGACTGTAGCCATATAGTTTTGACCGTCCCCTCGATGGGTTATTTCTACTAAAGGATAGAGAGTTTTTAGAGTCGCAAGATCCAAATCAGCATTAATCGCCATCTGCATCAAGGCATTTTCGGTGGGTGAACCTGCAATGTTTAATTCACCATGATGATGACTCACCTTACTTTCGTTACAGAGGGCTGCAACCTTAATTAACTGAAGTAGTTCGCTGTCATTATTAAACTCAATTTGATGATTATTTAAGCTAATTTTATGACTGAGGGTTTGAATCTCGGCTACCGACATTTCCATCGCCGTCAACGTCCCTGTTTTATCGAGGCAAATAGTTTGTACCGAACCCAAAGCCTCGATCGCATCGAGACGACGGACTAAAACCCCTTGCTGTCTCATTTTATTGATTCCTAGTGCCAGGGTGATGGTGGCAACAGTAGGTAATCCTTCAGGAACTGCTGCCACAGCTAAGGCGATCGATGTTTGCAACATTTCGAGAAAACCATAACCCCGCACTATGCCCAAAACTAAGACTAAGAGACATACCGCACTAGATAATAAAACCAATTGACCGCCAGTTCTCTTTAGCTGAATTTCTAAAGGAGTTTCAGGTAGTTTGATTCTCGTGACTAAAGCCTGAATTTGCCCCATTTCTGTCTGTTTTCCTGTAGCTACCACTATCCCTAAGCCCTGTCCTCCCGTGACAAAAGTACCCCTGTAGACCATATTGCTCCGTTCAGCTAAAGGAATATTTTTGTCTGTAAGAGTTTGACTAGTTTTAAGCACAGGCACACTTTCTCCCGTAAGGGCAGATTCATCAATGTTCAGGCGATCAGATTCGATTAACCTGGCATCGGCAGCGACATAACTACCAGGTCTAAGCAGCAAAATATCGCCCACTACAATTGTTTGAGAATCGATCTCGGTTGATTTACCATCTCTGATTACCCAAGCAGAGGGATTGACGAGGTTTCTCAAAGAGAGAATAATGTCCTCGGATTTGCTTTCGGTGACGTAACCCAACACAGCGTTGATAATTACTACTCCCATAATTACCAAAGCGTCAACACTACTTCCTGTAGCAATAGAGAGGATCGCAGCCAAAATTAAAAGAGCCACGGGAATTGACCAAAAGTAGCCGAGAAAGACTATTACTCCCGAACGGGGTTGAGCTTCATTGAGAATATTTTTGCCATATTTAGCGAGATTCTCCTCAACTGCCGATTGGGAAAGTCCTAAGCTTGTGGAATTTAATTCAGCTAAAATATCTGCTACTTCTTTTTGATACCAAGGGGTAGTTAATCTGGTAAATTGCTCGGTAAATCCGATAAAATCTTTCTCTATAGGCTTTATGGTCACAATTGGTAAAATTTACTTTTAATGATGGCTATTTCCGACTCCTGACTGAATCTAAAACTTCATCCACAGATCTTCTAGGAGTTGGTTTTGTATCTGTGGCATAACCTAAGCGGATTAAAATTTGCGGATAGCCGTGGTTAGGAAACAATCTTTGCAAACGCGATCGCAAGTGAGGAATTTGAATTGGTTGATTGAAGAAAGATGCCCAGACATTATCAATTCTGGCTCGTAAGAGCAAATGGGCTAAAGCTTCTCCTGTTTCGATCCAGGCGTGGGGACAATCATTTTCGCTGCTAATCAGCATGAGAACAGGAGCTTGGGAGGCTAGTTGACAATCTTTAGCCGATTGGGACTCACCCAGATCGAAGGAGCGAATCGCCCAGGAAATTAAAGGCGCGATTGCATCTAAGTTTTGATTTATTCCTTGAGCATGAACGGGAATGCCATCATGACTAGGATTATTATTGCTATGAATCCATTGAGCTAATTCCTCGCGAAATCGAGGATCTGCCATTTGCAGGCGATCGCCTTCAGCAATTAGCCTAATTAAGGCTTCTCGACTAGTCTGGGGAATTACCTGGGTCATTATTTGTCGCCAACTACCTTCTGAACGAGTAGCTGATGACAACTCTGATACTAAGGAATCTGGAAGCTGGCAATCATCAAAGTCTTGGCGATTAGTGCCTCTTTTGGCTATTGCTCTAAACAAAAAGTTTTCTTCGAGTTTGACGACTCTCTTGCTACCAAGGCAAATTCGTGCCAGTAAATTGCTATTATCTCGATCTGGCAGAATATTTACAATGTCTGCGTAGCCAAAGTGACGAATAGCAATACGTAGGTTAAACAAAGCTGCACCGCAACTGATAATTAGCTCACGGTAATCAGGATCGGCGATCGCCAAGGCGCGAGTTTTATCTTGATATAGCTTGATCGCGTCATCGGCTATTTTAAAGTACCAAGGTTGTGTATTGTGGCTTGATGGCGCTAGTATTGCATAATTGAGCAAAAATTTGAGTTTTTCTGAAGTCTCAGCCTCAGCAGGAAAATCAGCTTCTTTAATGTTTCTCGGGTCGAATGTTAATTTGGACATGATGCTTCTCCTATTGATTCGGGACGACGAAAAATACTAATCACGGCGCCCAGGGTGAAGGCAAATAGTGCTAAAGCACCCAACGAAAACAAAATATCGCCTGGAATTCGCAACCATACCGTCCAGTGCATCCAAGGACTATCGATTACTGCTGCGCTGCGGGCGTACCAAGTACCATGATTGACCGAGGCTACCAATTGATAAAAACCACTGGGAATCAAGCCAAAAACTAGCATGACTACTAATCCACCGTTAATCGACCAAAAGGAAAAGCGCAGTAATTTCTCGTTCCAAGCCGATTCTGGGGTCATTTCTCGTAGGGAAAATAGCATTAAAGCGATCGCCAGGGAGCCATATACGCCAAACAAAGCTGAGTGGGCATGTATGGGAGTCGTATTAATTGCTTGGGAATAATAAAGCACAATGGGCGGATTAATCAGGAAGCCAAAAATCCCCGCTCCGACTAAATTCCAAAAACAAGTACCGAGAAAGAAGCGTAACGGCCAACGATAAAAACCCGCTGCTGCTTTAGTCAATTCTAAGGTTTTGACTACTTCAAACCCAATTAAAGTTAAGGGTACTACTTCTAAAGCAGATGCCACCGAACCCATTGCCGAAATAAAGACTGGTGTCCCAGCAAAATAGAGATGGTGCAAAGTACCAATTACACCACTACCCAGATACAAAATAGTAGTCAGATAAGTTGCTCGCAATGCTGAAGACTTACGCAAAAAACCCAATTCACTGCATAGATAGGCAATGGTAACGGTCGCAAACACTTCAAAGAAACCTTCCACCCAAAGATGCACCACCCACCAACGCCAATATTCAGCGATGCTCAACGGGGTGTGGTTGGTGTACATCAAGCCAGCCGAGTAAAACAGCGGAATAGTCACGGCACTGTAGAAGAAGAAATGATTTAAACCAGTGGGACTAGCTTCTTGTTTGAGGGCAGGTTTTAGAGCGCGGTACATCAGCCACAGCCAAAACACCATCCCGCCAATTAATAATAGTTGCCAGACTCGACCC
>JBDKJC010000405.1:0-4456 GCA_039796815.1 Cyanobacteriota bacterium
GAAGAACATCATCCTGCTGCTTAGACATTTCAGCAAAAGCTTCATCCCATCCACTTCGTGAGCGTGAGGCTGTACGAATAGTTAGATGATCGCCCTGAACTTCGATTTCAACTTCTGCATGAATGCCGCTTTGCTCTAAGAGGAGTTTGGGAATACGAATACCTTGAGAATTGCCAATTTTAACAATTCGAGTTCTGATAGCTTTGCCCATTTTTGAATAACTTCACCAGCAAAATGTGACTACATTGTAGATACAAGTAAAGAAATCGTCAAGTGAAGCGGAGAAATGGAATGGATTTACCTAAAGTTCCCGCTCACCGAGCGCAGATAACTTAGAAAAATCTTCTTGAAATTTACTTTATAAACAGTCTTTTACCTATTTTCCGATCAAACATATAGTAATTCCCGATGACTCTATTTTGTCAGGAAAGTTCTACAATCAAGACGCAGACAATTAAAGCAAGAAATATATAATGCTACGCAAAATCTTAATTTTATTTATGTCATTATCGTTATGCTTGACTACAGTTAGTTGTGGAGGTTCTTCTACCACTACATCTACGTCAACGCAGACTCAACCATCTTTTGAGAATAATGCTAATACTGCTGCCACACCGATCTCGATCAGTGATGGTAAATATCCCGTGCAGCAAGCTACTTACGATGATGTAAGTGGTGAATATAGCCTAATGCTGTTAAATACTCCTGCTGGCACTCCGCCAGTGTTGCAAACCGATCAGCTACAAATGGCACGCATCAGTGAAGAGGAAGTAGCAAAAGGGGAAAAAACTTATCTTCAGGTCGAGAATCAGCAACCTGTAATGTACTTAACAGAAGATTTTAAGATTGAGTATGTTCACAACGTTACCGAAACCAGAAACGATCCTCAAACTGGTCAACCTGAGACAGTTGTAATTAGAAGAGAATCGAGCTTCTGGACTCCTTTCGCGGGGGCTTTGGCTGGTCAAGCGATCGCCAATATATTATTTAGACCTCACTACTATGTTCCGCCTATGTATACCCCTGGAACTGTACTGACTGGATATGGTGGTTATGGAAGCAGCTACTCTCAGGCGGTTAATCGTTACCAAGATCGTTATCAAGCACCTCCCGCAGCCGTGAAAAACCGTCGTACCCTTAGAACAACTGGTTCACTACGCAATACTGCTAGTAATAAAGCACGTAGAACCCTGAAAAATAATAGCCGTTCTACAGGTTCTGGTGTTGGTTCAAGTACTCTGCGTAATTCAGGTAAAAGCACTTATAAGCAGTTGAAGCGACCTAGTAGTTTTGGCAGTAGTGGAGTTAGAAGACCTAGTCGTAGTTTTGGTAGTAGCAGACGTAGAAGGTAATTTGATTACTGATTACTGATTACTAAAAAGCGATCGCTTCACCCGAACAACAAAAGCGATCGCTAAGTAGGATATATCAAGTTCGGATAATTGATTGAAAAAAACTTATTATTTATTACTTGGCTTTGGGTAGACTGAAAGTAAAGGTAGTTCCTTTGCCCAACTGGGACTGTACTGTTAATTCTCCATGGTGAGCATTAATGATTTGCTGACAAAGATATAGTCCCAAGCCTTTACCAGCACGACGATGGTTTCCCTGATGGTATCTTTGAAAAACCGCCTTTTGATCTTCTGGTGAAATGCCAATTCCCGAATCTGCCACCTGAACCAATATTCTAGATTTGTCTTCTGATAAAGAGACTTTGACTTGACCTCGATCGGTAAATTTAATTGCATTGCCAATTAAGTTGGTAATTACCCGACGTAACTCCAGGCGATCGCCTTTAATTTCAAAAGCTTTTTCAACTGTGACATCATATAATAGCTCCAGTCCTTTATGTCTGGCTAAAGGTTCAAGCTCAGCAACCACCTCAGCAATTAGTTGTTGTAGGTCAATTGAAATTGAATTGAGTGTTTTTTGTCCTAATTCATAGTGGTGAGTTTCTAGTAGCGTGTTGAGCATCTCCAGCATATTATCATTGCTACTAACAATGTTGGCGATCGCTTCTTGTTGTTCACCAGTGACATGACCAAAGACGTTTTGCTTGATTAAATCGAGCATCCGATTTGCTGCCACCAAAGGGGTGCGTAGATCGTGAGTCAAGCAAGAAACAAAATTCTCTCGCTGGTCAATAGTTTCTTTAAGACGTAACATTGAGCGCACTCTCGCCTGTAATTCTTCGATTTGGAAAGGTTTGCGCACAAACTCATCTGCTCCTGCATCTAAACCTGCTACTAGGCTAGATTCTTCTCTGGCTGTAACTAACAAGATCGGAATAAAAGGCACGTTTTTGTCTTGGCGGATGCGCCGAGTAACTTCGTAACCATCCATCCCAGGCATCATTACATCGAGTAAGATTAAACTAGGTGGAAATTGTTTGATTTGCTTAAGCGCGGCTTCCCCATTGTGAGCTAATACAACACGATGACCTTCTTGTTCGAGAGCGAGCTGTACTAAAAGAAGATTATCAGGAATATCATCTACTGCTAAAATATAGCTTCCCTTAGAGGTTTCCGTAACAGACATTACATTTTTGAAAAAAAGTTTAAATAATAATTAAGTATAGATTATTACGGTTTACTTAAGTATCATACCTACGAGGGATTTCCACTGTAAAAGTTGAACCCAAACCTAAAGTGCTATCCAGCGAGATTTTGCCCCCCATCATTTTAATTAAAGAATTAGTAATCGCAAGACCCAAACCTGTGCCTGAATGTTGGCGAGTAAAGCTTTGATCTGCTTGACGAAAAGCCTCAAAAATTTTGTCTCGATCTTCTGGAGCAACTCCTACACCTGTATCACTCACGGCGATCGCAATTTTTGTTTGGTCTATTTCTTTCACTTGCACCATAATTTGCCCTGATTCAGTAAACTTGATGGCATTAGAAAGTAAATTAATCACGATGCGTTTAACAAAGTTGGCATCTTGAAGTATAAAATTATCTTCTAATTGAATATCAGTAACTAAACTCAGCTGTTTTTCTATGGCTAAAGAGCGCAATTCTTCTACTGTTATTCTAGTCAAGTATTTTAAATCAAAGAGCTGAGGATTTAGCTCTAATTTACCTGCCTCAATTTTAGAAAAATCGAGCATTTCGTTAATCATATTTAGCAAGTTATTGCTGTTATGAAAAATTCGTTCGACTAAATTTTGCTGTTGTAATGATAAAGGTTCAGTATGCTGACGCAGTAATAGTTGAGAAAAACCCATGATGGCATTCATTGGTGTGCGTAATTCATGGGACATGGTGGCGAGAAAGTCCGATTTAAGATTATAAGATTCTTGCAGTTTGATATTTTGTAATTTTATTTGCTGCTGCTGTCTTTCTAACTCAATATTTTTGGACAGTAATAGCTCATTACTCGCTCTAAGGCGCTGATTAGCTAGTTTTACTGCCTGTTCTGCCTGATTAATTCTAATTGCATTGTTGATTGCTTTGCTTAAAGCCTTCGGTTCAATTTTTCCTTTCAATAAATAATCTGCTGCTCCTGATTTCATCATTTCAACTGCAATTTGCTCATCTCCTTGTCCTGTCAAAACAATAACTGGGAGATTAAAATCAATCTTCTTTAACGTTGCTAATAAATTTAAGCCATCAACATCGGGTAACAAATAATCTAGCAAAATTAAATCAAAATTATTAAAACAATTGTTTTTTTTGATATTTTCTTCGGTTGCTGAAATGCTAACTAAATAATTGCTGACAGGGTGATTAATTTGATGGCTATTATCTTCTTTAACTAATTTAGCGATCGCTTCTTGACCATTCACTGCTTCTGTTATGAAAGCAGAAAAATTTGCTTTTTTCAAAGCTTTTTTTACCGTCAGCCGATCTACCTCATCGTCATCAATTAACAATATTGAAAATTGTTCCTCACTCATCTATTTAACCACCAATAATGTTATTCTGCTTACGAATCAAGGCATTTCGCATAAAGCCCAATATTTATTTAAGGCCACCATTACTTCTGCAAAGTTATTGAAAGTAACTGGCTTAAGAATATATCCTGCAACGTTTAAATTATATGCTTCAATGCGATCCTTGTCTTCGTCCGAGGTAGTTAAGACGATCACAGGGGTACGTTTTAATTCCCGATCTTGTCTTAACTCTTGCAGAAATTCTAGACCGTTCATTTTTGGCATATTAAGGTCTAGTAAGATTAATCTTCTTTTTGCTGGCACAGGTGAAGGTTGTTCGCTAGAAGAACGCAACATTGCTAAAGCTTCAATTCCATTACTCGCTATATAGAGGGGATTAGTGATTTTGTATTTTTTGAACGCACGTTTGACATTCATAATATCAACTTCATCATCCTCTACCAGCAAAATATTGATTATCCTATCTTCCATAATTTATGTTTTAACGATACACTTAAGAATTAATTTAACTCTATACATTAAAATTATTTATTTTTAGTTACATTTATTTCTAGTTGTCTTAAT
>JBDKJC010000406.1:0-4442 GCA_039796815.1 Cyanobacteriota bacterium
GTAACAGTTAATACAATTATTATTTTTTTACAAAAATAGCGTATCTTCTGTTACAATTCTTATCGAGTCAAAAGATTTTAAGAGTTGTCTCGTTGGGGAACGCGCAACTAAAAGATTTTTCCAGACTTAAACAACAACAATTTTAATTAGCCAGCGATCGCGATCGCTGGTATTTTTTTTGGGTCATAATTAGTCTATTAATATAGAAATCGCATCATCCTATGAGTTATGAACAGCAATTAGATGCAAACCAAGCCGTACTGTCTGTCGAAGAAGAAGAAGATTTATTTGACTATTCCTATGAACAGCCAGGAAGTATTCCAGGGACGCTCAATATTGAAGATGATGCCGAAATTACAAATATAGTTTTAATTGACTATAGTAGCGATCGCGCTCAGCAGACAATTAACCTAACTCCTGAAGCCTGTGCAGAACACATGACCACGGACTCAGTTTCTTGGGTGGATGTCAAGGGTTTGGGTAGCGAAAAGATCTTGCAGAGGCTAGGGACAGTATTTGGCTTACATCCTTTGGTATTAGAAGATATCGTCAATGTTCCTCAAAGACCAAAAGTAGAAGATTACCCACAGCAGCTGGTAATTATTACGCAAATGGTAGTACCCAAAGCATCAGGAACGGGTTTTTCTTTGGAACAGGTAAGTCTAGTCGTCGGTAAAAATTATCTGTTGACGGTACAAGAATATCTTGACAAAGACTGTTTTCGACCAGTACGCCGACGTATTAAATTCAATAAGGGTTCGATCAGAAATATGGGGGCAGACTATTTAGCCTATGCTCTATGGGATGCGATTATTGATGGCTTTTTTCCTGTACTAGAAATTTATGGCGAAAAGATTGAAAACCTTGAAGATGAAGTGATCTTTAATCCTAGTAATCAGAGTTTAGCGAAAGTATATCAAATCAAAAGAGAATTGCTAGCGCTGCGACGAGCGATTTGGCCTCAGCGCAATGCCTTAAATACTTTAATTAGAGACGGCAGCAGTGTAATTGACCCAGAAATTTTAGTCTTTTTGCGCGACTGTTATGACCATGCAGTACAGATTATCGACATTATCGAAACCTATCGCGAACTGGCTTCTAGTTTGACAGATATTTATCTTTCGGCAATCAGCAACAAGATGAATGAGGTGATGAAGCTGCTAACGGTGATTTCCAGTATCTTTATTCCTTTAACCTTTATTGCGGGAATCTATGGAATGAATTTTAATCCCGATATTTCTCCGTTTAATATGCCCGAACTTGAATGGTACTGGGGTTATTTTTTTTGTTGGGCAATTATGCTAACTACGGCGGGGAGTTTAATTTATTTCTTTTGGCGTAGGGGTTGGTTTGAAAACTTTTCTGGCACTATTAAGTAGGCAATAAGTAGGCAAGTTAGCTTGTTGTCACCGATTGAAAATATGACTTGAAAATATGACTTAATTTATAACTCAGTTATATTGTGATCTCAATCATTGCCAGAAAGGGAACAATAACGAAGTATCTCCTTTGGGATAAAAATAGATCTATTAACGACTGCTCAATAATTATGGGTTCTATTGTCAAGAATAAATTTCAAAATTATCAAGATTTCCCTTCAGGAAAATATCGCGATCGCACAGTTGGTACTCGACTTCAGATCATTCCCATGATTACAGTTATTAGTCTCATTTTTTTTGGGGGTATTGGCTGGCGGTTAAGTTATCTACAGTTACAGCAAGGAACAATCAACCAGCAAAAAGCCGAAGATAATCGGACTCGTATTGTCCCCAAACAACCTGTTAGAGGTAATATTACCGATCGCCACGGTAAAATGCTCGCCACTAGTAAACAGTCCTATTCCGCATACCTCTGGCCAAAAGCTCAAAAAGAAAAAAACTGGGCAACAAATCGGCAGATTATTGCCCGAATTCTCAAAATAGACTCAAAAGAACTTCAACAAAAAGTAACGGAAGCAGGATATAACTATCCCAGCCTCATCCCTATTGGACGTAATCTAACTCCAGAGCAAGTAACCGCTTTTGAAGAATATAAGCCGATGCTCAAGTGGGTAGAAACAGATATTGATAAAGTCCGCTATTATCCACAAGGTAAGCTGGCAGCCCATATTTTAGGCTATACAGGAGAGCTAAACCAAGAAGAGTTAAATGAAAGAAAGTCCCGAGGCTATCGTTTAGGAGATGTCATGGGCAAGATGGGCGTAGAATCTAGTTATGAAGCTCAACTCAGAGGACAGTGGGGCGGATTGAAACTAGGAGTAAATGGCTCAGGGCAGGTGATTAGCTGGTTAGGGGAAAAACCAGCCGAATCAGGAGAAAATCTGACTTTAACCATTGATGCTCAAGTTCAAAAGGCCGCTGAAACAGCATTAGGTACCCAAAAGGGTGCAATAGTTGCTCTAGATCCCCATAACGGTGCAGTGATTGCCATGGCTAGCTTTCCTAGTTTTGACCCTAATATTTTTTCAGGAAATGTCACCCCAGAAATCTGGAAAGAATTGCAATCCCAAGGAAATCCTTTTCTGAATATGGCTTTACGGGCTTTTCCTCCCGCCTCTACCTTCAAAATTGTTACCGCTACTGCGGGGATGGAAAGCAAGAAATTTTCCCCCAATACTGTGTTAGGAACTTATCCTTATTTATCTGTAGGGGGGACGAGTTTTGGAGAATGGAATAAAAGTGGTTTTGGCCCCTTGGGCTTTGTACAAGCTCTTGCCTGGAGTAGTAATACCTTCTTTGGTCAAATTGGACAGGGTGTTGGTGGCGAAAAGCTGATCGAGTATGCCAGACTTTATGGCTTTGGTAAACTAACGGGCATTGAGCTAGATGGAGAAACCAAAGGGTTGATTGCCGATGATGCCTGGAAACGCCTTAATTTTGATGACTGGGGTTGGACTGTAGGAGATACGGTTAATATGTCCATTGGTCAAGGTTTTACTAGTGCTACGCCGTTGCAGATTGCCGTCATGTTTAGTGCGATCGCTAATGATGGTTATCGAGTTCAACCTCATTTAGTCCAAACAGCAAAACCGCCTGAAAGGGTTAATCTCCATTTCCAATCCACCACTATTGATACCATCAGCAAAGGACTTAGGGCGGTGGTAGATAGTGGTACGGGAACTAAACTTAACTCCCCTAATATTCCTCCAGGAGCAGGCAAAAGTGGGACAGCGGAAGCTCCTCCAGGAGACTCTCATACTTGGTTTGGTGCTTATGCCCCTTATGAAAAGCCAGAAATTGTCGTTGTCGCTTTTCTCGAACATTCTGGCGGTGGTGGAGGCTCCCTAGCAGCACCTTTGGTTAGACAGGTTATGGAAGCTTATTTTAAACCGCAGATGAAACCGCAGGTGAAACCACAGCCAAACAACTTGCATAATTGACGTAGAGAAGTAGGGAAATAGGGAAGTAGGGTTTATAAAGTTAACATGCTAAACCATATGCGGAGCAGTATCTTTTGGGACCAGCTTATACTAAAGCACTCGCTGACGCGCTAGCTAACCCTTTAGGGTCGCGTCGTCCTTTAGGATAGCCTAATTAGCTTTTCAAGAATGTAACCAAAATAATACTTGACTTGTCATATCTCTGATCATGAGAGAAATTTGTAATGTCAAATCTGTAAGCTCGAAAACAAAATGGCAATTATTTCAGGTAGTGCAACTCAAGGTAACGATTCGATTGTTGCCGATCAGGGTGCGGACTATATAGACGCTTTGGCAGGCAATGATACCGTTGATAGTGGAGGAGGAGTGGATTCCGTCTTTGCAGGCGATGGAGACGATCTCGTCTATGCTAGAGCTGGGAATGACTCCCTCTCAGGTGGAGCGGGAAAAGATTATCTTCTGGGGTATGGCGGAAACGATTATATCACTGGTGATAATGGTAATGATACTTTAAAAGGTGGTAATGGTAATGATACTTTAAGAGGAGAATTCGGCAGAGATACTCTTTATGGCGAACGAGGCAAAGATATTTTTCAGCTCGGTGATGGCAACTATAGTAACGATGACCTCTATGATAGTAGCGATACAATCTTTGATTTTGTTGACGGATCAGACAAGATTTTGTTGACTAATGGCCTCACTTTTGAAGATTTAACCATGGATTCTAGCGGTTTTAGGGGAGCTATTGGTACGACAATCTCCATTTCTGGCGGATCAATAGCCGATTTAGTAGGGGTAGATTCCAGTTTAATTACATCGGACGATTTTTCTTTGACTTAAGCAGTTTCTCCTAACTTTAGCGTTATGGAAGTTGAGAAATAAGCTTTTAAGTTGAATTTAGCGATCGCTGGTGCCAAGCTAACATTTAGTGAAAAGCGATCGCACTTGATATACATGTAGCACACTCGAAGTAATTTAATATTACTATCTGTTTTTCCTGCTTGGATTTAACATATCTCCTAATCCTTCACCGACTAGAGATAAACCTGTAACTAAGGTAGCC